>JAFGPS010000124.1 GCA_016936075.1 Sedimentisphaerales bacterium
AATTCTGTAATGCAGTTCCTTGACGGCCGCTGCTCTATATCAAAGAAACATAACAAAACCTGATTACCATCTTGAATTGAATCTATTCCAAAATCTTTTAATGTTGGTAATTTTTTCCCTACCAAAGAACGGGAATAATATAGTGTCTGTCCAAGTATAATTTTTATATCAGTATCTCCGCCACGAGCAAATACTTTACCGTACTTTTGTTGCTCTGTTGGAGGTTTCGCAGAAATTTCGAGCGGCTCTTCACTTACACCTTTATAATAAAATCTGCCTTGCTTATCAGTGAATAATCTGACATAAGGCGGGCGGCCAATATTACTACTTAATTGTGGACCATAAACAGAGAGCAATGCATTCTGTACGGGTAAATCATTTGCATCCAGAACAAATCCTGATAATTCTTTATCTGCCGGTAATAATACAATTGGCTCCATTTGGACAGGTTCTACTACATCATCTGTATATGGAATTAAGCTGACTTTCGTCAATCCAAATCCTTCTGCGCTGACAACAATTGCATATCGCGAATTTTGAGGAACAGAGGGAATATTAAAAGTCCCGTTTGGATCAGTACCAACTTTTATATATGGCTTGAAATACTTTCCATCCACCAATTGCACATAGGCCGCCGGTATTGCTTTTCCATTCGGATCAGCGACTTTACCTTTAATAGTATATGCAGGCTTGAGAACAACTTTTCCCGTGAGATGTCCCGTTCTATTCGGATCTCTAAGCTGCGCTAAAGCCGCTAATCTCGTTGATTCATGCCGAGCCAATATATCGGCACTGGCAGGTATAAATGATCCATACATTTGAATATTCTTTGTATTAAAATACCCGTTTGCGTCAGTAATAACACGAGGTCCAAATTCTTCTTCTATAATTTCCGCTCCGGCCAATGGATTACCCTGTTCATCTACAACCTGGCCGGAATAAAAATATGCGGAATAATTAAACGCTACTTCTATTTCACTTTCCCGTTCAGGATTAATTGTTAACTGATCCATATCATAAACTGTAGTTCCATAATGAGGTTTTATAACATCAATACAACTTTCTCCCGGAGGAATCATAAGTTCAGCAATACCATTGATATCTGTCATTACTTGTTGAAAAAATCTATCATGCTTAGAATCAGTATCACTTTGAAAAACTTTAACAGAAACATCCTGAATGCCTGCTTCGTCAACTGGATCATAAACCTTCACTTTAAAAGGTAATCCTTTTTTATACATGATTTTCACATCATCAATCGTCTGACCGGATCCAACATCTATATTAACATAGCCGTACCCTTCTTTGTCATCCTTAATACTTAATTGATATTTATGCGATTCGAGTTGTAAAAATTCAAAAACTCCATTTGAGTCTGTTTGTACCACTTTCACAGGATACAGAAATGAATCTATCTTATAAAACTCAGCTTTAACCTGAACGCCTGCAAGGCTTTGGCCCGTTGCTTCATCTATAACCTGTCCCTTAATACGAGCTTCCGTCGGTAAAACAATACGAATATCATCACGTCCGGCTGTAAAATATTCCGTATATGATTTATTGTCACGTTCCACACAAATCGAAGCTTTTCCGGAGGCTTTGACCTGGAATATCGCATACGAACCTTCCGGAATATTATTAAAAACAAACTGTCCCTGAGCATCTGTCTTTCTGCTATACCAGTTCTCTGGATCAGGCACATCGAAAGCTATTTCACCCGGTCTGGACATCATCTCGTTTCGCAGATATACCCTGACATCCGCGTTTTCTATGGGATTATCTTTCTCATCAACAATAATACCTTTTAAAATTACAGGTTTACTTAGCCTGATTGTAGGAGAAAGCTCACTTTCAATATTCATACCCGCCCAGCCAAGTGCCAGACCGGATTTATATGCGACAATTAATGAGATGCTTCTTTCTTTGCTCATTTCGAAAGAGAATTTTCCATCCAAAGAAGTATAAACACTATCACATGATTTCGAAGGATTGTTTAAGAAATTAGAATCATCATGATAACATATCACTGTCGCCCCTGCTGCAGGCTCTCCCTTATAGTCTATTACTTTACCTGTTTGAGAATATGTATCTAATCCCTCTGCCAAACAAAATTGATTTAAAAGAATTATCCCAAAAACTAAAAATAATTGTTTTGTCATCTCTTTACCTTTTTTATTTTTTCCCACTTTCCTCATATCCCAAGCCTGTGGATATCTCATATTTAGCTATCGTTTGTGCTTAAAATCCTTTTATAGCAATAAAACAACGATACACTTACTATTTTCCTCTAATCCGATTATAAGAAGTGCTCCTTCACTCCATTACTTATATAGTTACAGCAATAATAAAAAACGTAACGTGATTTTTTAAAAATATTCCTATAATATCGCTAAAAAAACAAAAAAAGCCATCAGTTCAACCGATGGCTCATAAATTCTAATTGTTATTCTACTTATTTTTGGATTTGTTTTTCAATCAAATCGAGAACAGAAGCCGCCAGTTTATCCCGGCTGAATTGCTCTAATGCGACTTTTCTGGCGTTTTGTCCCATCTGTTTTATTTCGTCTTTATGCAATTCTAAATACTGTATTTTCTCAATAAATTGTTCGAGATTGCATAAGTCACAACCTGAGCCGCACTTGTTATCTTCGAGAATATCTCTTTGCCAGCCGGAATAATTCAGTAAAACTGGTTTGCCCGCACTTAGGGAATCAAAGAACTTGTTCGCCGAGTTTCTTTCCAGAATTTTATAGTTGGCAATTGTCACTAACGAGACATCACAGGCCGCCACAAAATCAGCAAGCTCATGCTTTGGAATTGCATCTAATATTTCCACGTTATTCAAATTAAGATTGTTAATCTTATCTCGCAGAGTTTCTTTCTGACTTCCATTACCCGCTAATACAAAATGAATTGCCTTGTTGTCGCGTAATTTCTGTGCGGCTTCTAAAACAAATTCCAAATTATTAACCCGTCCCATCGCTCCAAAATGTAATAGAACAAATTTTTCGTTCCATCCATATTTTTCCCTGATTTGTGAACCATCTATTTCAGGCTTAAAAAAATCGGTATCACAACTATTCGGAACAACTTCGATATGTTTTTTATCACCTACTACTTTCCTGATACCTTCAGCCATCCCGGGTGAAAGAGCTACAATCGCGGAACTTTGTTTATAAATTAATTTTTCGAGCCACAAAAGCATACGAATCATAACTCTATTTTTTATAACTCCAAGCTCAATCGGAATTTCCGGCCACTGGTCGCGAACTTCAAAAATAAAAGGTATACGTTTGAACCATTTGAGCTTCATTGCGGGAATTCCAATTGTTAAAGGCGTACTCGTAGCGTAAATTACATCAACGTTTCTGACTCGCAAGCCTGCGATAATGCTGAAAAAGCAAAAGCAAAGAAAAGAAAATATTCGCCGCAAAATTGATTGCTTATTACTGTATCTTGTTCCGACAATAATCACGTTAATACCATCAATCGTTTGCTTTCTTCCCTTAGTTAAATCCAAGCCGCCAATATCATAGTGACCTGTAATCATTGTCACTTTGTGGCCGGACTTTACCCATCGTCTCGCAAATTCATAAGAACGAGTCCCGGTACTGCCCTGCGGCGTAGCAAAATGTTGATGGATATAAAGTATGTGCATTTTTATTTATTAATCAGATCTTTGTAAATTTCTTCCAAGCGTTTCATATTGGTACTTCTATCAGCTTTTTCACAGACTTTCTGCCTGTTCATTATTGCTGCCTTTTGAATAATTTCAGGATTATCAAGAAGTTTCATAATACAATTTGCCAGATTATCAGCATCACCGATTTTATGTAAGTATCCATTTACATTATCACCAATCCATGCGGAGTTGGCATTTATATCAGAAACTATTGGAAACAATCCGCAAGACATCGCTTCCAGAAGCGACAAGCTCGCCCCATCCCATTTGGAAGCTGAAAGATAGATATCGTTTTGAGCAAGTAAACCTGGCATACTTTCATTATCTACTTTGCCCAAAAATTTAACTACATCACTTAATCCGAGATTCTTAACATGTTCTTCCAATTGATGAAGTAATGAACCATCAGCGGCGAAGGTCATTTTATAATTTATATCTTTTTCTTTCAGCATGACCAAAGCGTTAAGGATTGTAAAATGGTCAAAAACTGACTCAAGTCTCCTCGTACTTATCATCCTCAAGAGAGATGTTTTTACAATTGGAGGTCTTTCAACAAACTCAAATATTTCAGTATCAACACCAAGGGTTAATACTTCGATTTTTTCTTTATTTATACCAAGACTTAAAGCTATCTCTTCGAGCTCGTGCGAAACAACATTTACGCAATCAGAATAATTAAATATTTTCTTGAGCAATATCTTCCAGATAGGAGATTTTACGCCGTTGATTAAATCGCTTCCATGTACTGTAATGACAGCAGGATGAAAACCTGAAACCAAAGCCGCTAATCCCCCGCTTGTCGCATAATGCGCATGAATAATATCAGGCTTGATTTTACGAATCAATTTTCGCACACGCAGCATACTTAAAGGATATTTCCATTTCCCCTGAGTTCGTGAATATGTATTACCGAATCCTGTATTATATATAGATACATCTCTTTCAGGACTCGGTGACAAGCAGATAAAATGCACCTCGTGACCTGCCCTTTTGAAATAATCAAGGTAAGGACCTATGTGTGAGAAATTGCCGGTTGATATAAAACAAATGCGCATTTTTTATCGTTCGCTTTTTTCTTTTCTATATTTTTTTACCTGAGCGGGATTTCCGCAAGCTATCGCATATTCAGGTACATCTTTTGTCACTATCGCATCTGCGCCGATAATCGATCCTTCTCCAATTGTCACACCGGGAAGGATAATACATCTTGCCCCAATCCAGACATCATTTCCAATTGTTACCGACTTTTCAACATCATGTCCCTGCTCTATCATCGGAATATCGGTTCTGTCGAATTTGTGTCGTTTCGTAAGAATAATCACATCAGGCCCCATCATAACATTATCACCAATAGTAACTTTCCCGGATACTCTGCAATTTATACCTAAGCCGGAATTATCACCAATGGATATTTGCGAGCCATTTCCGAAATTTGCACCTTTTTCGATATTGATATTTTTGCCAGCGTATGTAAATAATCCTCTTACAATATATCCTCTGATTGGCCTGATAAATTTGAAGAACTTATTATCCGTAGCAGGCAAATGCTTCGCAAAACAATAATAAGCTATCAATCGTAAAATGATGATTATTTTCATTGTTAAATAAAATTACTTTTTCTGCGATATTGCTTTTTCATAGTATTGCAGAGTCAATTTCCCTATTTGCTCCCAGTTGTATTTATTTTCCAGTTCAGTATTATATCGTGACTGATAAACATCGAGCTTTTCCAGAGCTTCATTAATTGCTAGCGCAAGTGACTTTTCATTTCCCGGCTCGACAATTTCGCCAATCTTGTCTTCGCCAACTATCTCCCCCATTGCTCCGACGTCACTTACTACTACAGTTTTCTTATGAGCGTAGGCTCTGAGAAGTACGCCGCTTTGTGATTCGAAATTTTTATAAGGCAATACAACCAAATCACTTGCGGCAAAAAACAAATCAACTTTTTCATCCGGGATAAATTCGATAAATGTTTTTACATACTCATTAAGATTCATTTTTTCAATTAAATCATGATAAGGTTGAAAACTCATATCTCGCGGCAAAGCTCCTGCAATAACAAGTAATATATCAGGATTATTTTTGACCGCTTCCTGCATTGATTTGAGCAAAACATCCAAACCTTTGTTTGGTCTTATACTTCCAAAGAAAAGCAGAATCTTTTTATTTCCAGGTAATTCCAGTTTTTGTCGAGCTTCGGAAAGTGCATATTTATTTTGAACGGGTATGATTCCATGAGGTATCACATCGATTTTGTCACTGTCAATTTTCCACTGTTGGATCAGAATCTCTTTCGCTTTTTCAAAATGGACAATCAAGCGATGAGGAATTTTCAGATTTTTTCGCATAAACGAATCTTTACTAACAAATCGCTCATAATGTGACATTACATCATGAACAGTTAATACTACAGGCTTTTTTTTCGCTAACGGTTTCAGGAAATACTGATCAAGCAAAGGCAAGCCCGCTCCCATAATGTGAACTATATCGAATTCATTTGCAAGAGCATATTTATTACGCCTTGAAATGTTGGTCATGCTCCTGAGTAGTCTGTCCATAGCCCAGTGCAATCGTGTAAAACTACCCTGCTCTCGATTTAATTCTGAAAATAGTCTTTCAACTTTATATGGCCGTTTGCAATCAGGCCATGCGGTGCTGGTAAGCACAGTGACATCTTCTCCTATTTTACACAGACCATTACATAGAGCATCAGTATAACTGTACATGCCGCTTTTACCGGAATGATCAATAATCAGGATACGCATTTTATTATTTCGTTTGATTTTGCAAATAAATTGTCAGGAAGTTACCTGTGGGATACTCAAATCAGATTCAAATTCTTCGTCGAATTCTAAATAAGGCACTTCTAAAAATAATTGTTCTTCTTCAGTAAGACTGGTATAAATATCACGCCAGTTAGCGGTAATCGCAACGAAGCTAATCAGTAGAGCCGCTGCTCGATAATGCGAATATACCGGATGAAAGACACCATCAGCCGCGAGAGCTATCGTAAGCAAAAAGAAAGTAGTACCCAAATATTGCAAGAAAGGAATCTCACTTCTTGCTAAAACAAAACTTCTAAAAAGAGACGCGGCGAAAAGGAACATCGCGGCGAACAAACCAATCAAGCCGCACCTATCAATCCATCCTAAATATTCAGAGTGATAAAACGCAACCAAACCCTGCGGCCCGTTCGGAGCGGGATGCATTGCCCCGATTCCTCTTCCCGTAAGAAGAAAATATGGAGAGCGTTTATAACTCGTTAGAATGGTTTCGTATTCCATTCCTCGCCAACTATTCTTAAGTTCATAAAACGACGGAGTTGCGTAATCTCCTTTTCCATAATCAGTTCTGAATCTTGCGAGAAAATCAAAACCTGTAACAAGAGCGCCTATTACTACGACCATACCTACGACTGAAAATATGATTGTATTTTTGATTCTTGCCCGTATAAAAATCAAAGCCGAGATAATAAGAACCGCAACCGCGCCGTAAGTTGACCTCGTTTCGCTCAATACAATTCCGCCAAGACCAACGAGCAGCATAAAGATTGAAATAAAAAGATATCCCGTCTTGCTTACTATTCTTCCTATTGATACGCTAACTAAAACAAGATAGAGCATTGGAATAAGAGCATTCGTTCCTCGCGCACCAACAAGATTACCTACATCGACAATTCTCTCTGCTTCGTTTATTGGTGCACTGTAAATCCCAATACGAATTGCAAAATGAATAGCGAACATTATAAAAATAATTGCAACACTGAATTTCAATAGCCCCTTCACGCGGTAATAATCCGTGAAATATCTCATCGCGAAAACGGCTGCTGCTGCGAAATGAACTACTCTCGAATTTGTGAGTGCATCGCGAGGGTACATTAAAAAGCCCTGCACTAAAGAAATAACGCTCAGAATTCCCAAAATCATAATACACTTTTTTATCATACCTGAACGGTATTGCGATTCATTTGGTACGAAAAATGCGGCCATAAGCGTCATCAATGCCAGAAAATCAGCAGGTCCCCATGTTACAGGCAAACCAAGATTTCCCGCCTGATTTACATAGCCCGCAAGTATGCTATTGAATACAGCGGAAAACAGGAAAGTGTAAAACACCCATCTTGGCCGCCATATTATCAGAGGCACACATAACACTATGGATAAAGCACATAATATTGCTATGAATGTCGCCATAAATTTTTCTTAAAATAAACGTCCGAAAATTATTTTTTTCTAAAATACTCTAAATCTGTATCGGAAAATAAAAGCTATAGTTACAGGTCAAAACAACCAAATATAGACTTTTTCTCTTTAGTTCCTATAATCCTTAATCATTTCAGAGAAATCGCTTTGTACACGTTGAAACATTCCAAATGCCGTTTCCTGTTCCTTTTCGCTTATCAGGTCAAGATTTTCGTTAATCTGATTAAATAACTCTATAAACTTTCCAGAACTTAGCTGCGTATCGACAATGCAGTATTTTCCAAGCGAAAACTGCGTCATAAAATCCTCGGTCTTCTTATGATATGCAATCGCCAGCAGCGGCGTACCCGCAACCAAAGAAAATATCTGCGAATGTGTTTTATGGCCGACATACATCCTGCATTGCGAAATTAAATTGATATGTTCTTCAGTACCCGGAAAATCCTCTATAATGTTACATAGTTCTTTTTTATTAACGAGCTTTACAATGTCTTCTATACACGACCTGTCTGAACCCTGTAATTCCATCGGGAAAAATCGAATCTGTTTAAAACCTCCAGTTTCAATCGCGTAATTTATTAAATCCGCAAAACATCTAATATAATCATTCCATGTATTGGGATTCTGCTTGTTCCCTGTCCAGACGGAAACTCCCAATATCGGCTCTCTTTTACTCGGAGCTATACGTGATTTTACAACATCGTATAATCCGAATACAGACTCGCGCGTTTTGAAAACATGCTCAGTAGAAACTTCCAGTTTCTCAATTTCATCCAGAGAGGCTTCGTCACGAATAAATACTTTTCCTGAACCGGAAAGTATTTCCTGAATCATTGGCTTGCTCGATGGTGACATGAATTTAAATGTACCAACAGACTGAGACCATAACAAAAGAGGTTTATTATAAAGCAATGCAATTGCCATATCGAAAATCTGCGGTGTCCTGATATGGCCCGCTATAATTGTCGTAAGGTGATGCCCGCCGGTACTTATTACAATATCCGCTTTTTGCAAAGCTTCTAAATACTCTTTATTTACAAGAAGCCGCAAATACCAGGGACATTTACCAGCAATTATAGCATTTCGTACTAAAGGAAAATATATTTGTCTTGGCAATTTCACCTTACAAAATAAATGAAATATTTTAACAAATATATTAGTGTTCTTTTTTCGTGAAATATTCCAGCCCCATGGTATTACTTTGACATCGCCACTTGGATAATCAGGTTTTTCATGCCAGTATTGCGGATTACTCGCTGAAACAGTGACATTTTCTATACCTTCTTGCTTTAAGGCTTTTAAAACATAGTACAGAACCGCCCTGTCACCTTTATTTGTCGAACATTGATTTATTACAAGAACATTCATGTACACTTTTATCTTTTGGAACTAATTTTTCTTTTTATATTTACATACAACTCAATTGTTTCAGAACGCATAGATACAATAGAAAAACAAACCAATGTAATTATCATTGATAAGCCAAACATTAATAACCAATGGACATTTTCAAATATCGAGAGATTATTTAGTACAAGCAAAGCTATAATACAAATACAACTGGCTACAATAGGTTTTAACATGCTTTCTTTAAAATATTCTACAAGTGACATATTCAGTTTTTTCAAACCATATATTGGCAGCCATAATCCGGTTTTAATCCACATCGCACAAATCAGCGCAACAGCAGGAGCTATAGGCTCACTTACAACATTCCTGACAATTAAAAGCCCTGCCAATAAAACAGAACCAACCGCGGTTGCAATCGAAGCTATAGTCAATCCTCTTAAAAATCCCATTCCAACCAATGCAGGAAGCCATATCTCGAATAAGCCGCCGGGAAGAACTGAAATTAAAAGCAATCTCATAACCATATCGGCCCCTTCAGGGACATTACCTTCGAGCCAGAATATAAGAATCCTATCTGCGAATATAAATAAAAGAATGATAAACGCACATGCAATAACAGAACTTATTCGGGTACCTTTTTTAAGAACCGCTTTTATTGCGTCAATTCTATTTTGTGACCATAGTCCTGACACTGCCGGCAGGAATACTACCTGTGTTGACGCGAAAAAACCACGCAAAAAAGTAGGAATTCTTTGACCAATATCATAAATAGCAACGTGAGACGCATTTCCGATAGCTCCCACCAGCAACGCCATTGAACTGAACATAAATATTGAACTTCCGGAACGTGCTATCGAATGTGACGTATATTCCCAAAGCTCGCGCAGATTATTTTTATCTACTAATCTTAAACTAACTCTTATATCTGTGATTGATTTTTTAGCGAGGAAATACATCGATATCGCTGAAACAGCGGCCGTTACACAAAATGCGAACTGAAATGCTATAATGCTTTTCCAGAACACAAATAATATTAATGTTAAAATAGCTCTGAATATATTTGTCGTAGTAACAACTATATTATAACGGGTATAATAATGATGACCCTGTAAAACGCCGCTAAAAGTTGCTTCTAACATCTTTAATGCTAATGTAGTACCGACAAGAATACATGTTATTTTCGCGTCATAACTAAATTCTTCTGTGATTGCAGCAAATAAGTCAGATATAAAAAACGACAAAAGTATAGATATTAATATAGTGACAATTCCAAAAAATGCCAATATAACAAATGAAGATGTAATCAGGGAATTAAGCTTTGCTTTATCTTCACGATAAAAGGCGGCAAAACGATTCATCGCAAGGACAAATGCCCTCTCAAGAATCATCGGATAACGAAGGCCGGTCGAAAGCAATGCCCATACACCAAAAGCATCTCGACCAAGTTCATGAAGAAATACACGAACCAGATATAATCCGATTACCGCCATCACGAACATGCTCATCCAGTTCGAGCCGGCATTCAAAATGACTTTTTTACGAAGTGACATATATTTTACTGATTAGTTATTTTCTGCAAAGTGTCAGTCAGAATTTCTCTCGCTTCATACACAAGATTACAATTATCAGGACTATTTAAAACTCGATTAACCTGCGTATCGAGAATTTTCTGTGCATTGTTGGCAGCTTTTGCATTTGTGTTTTTAATTTTATTTATAGCCTGCTGCAATTCATACAAATACTGATAGTCTTCCACTCCCTCTCGCCATGCTTCCCATCGGCGGGAAGGGATTATATTTTCTTTGAATTTAGGAAGAACTATACCTTCATATAATTCTGGATGATTTTTCGTACCATAAACTACACCTGAAAACCCGTGAGGCCTTAAAGTATCGTCCCACGGCACAGCGCCGGGCTCGTATCCGAGACCATAATAATAAATCCAGAAACCTGCACCGCTCTGGCCCCTTTGGAATGCTCGCCATGGCAATAATCGATAATATGAATATGGTTGCTGCGCTTTCATTGGTTCGAGACATTCATAGGTCCACATCTCTTTGCCGAAACTTTTTATTTTATTAAACCTGTCTGGATGCTTAGCGATGTGACTATCCTGCAAACACCAGATATCAATTAGCTCTCGAAAACGCATAAACTCATCGGGACCTTTTCCGAATGAATTTGCATACAATCTAATTTTAGGATCGATGGATTTTATTAACTGTGCCAACTTATAATAATCATCTCCGATACTTTCATCGAAAGGATACATTACAAACCTGTCATAACCAATCCCATTTTTCTGCAAATGCGAAACTAAATCTTTGAGCCATGACGAAAAAACATTCTTCCAATCATCAGTCATCCATACTACATCACCAAATCGGCCGTAATCTTTTTTTGCGGCACTAAAACTCATGCCAAGCAAAAACGTTTTAGCATATCGATGTAGTTTGATTGCCTCATCCAACTTTGAATAATCCGGTGTTCTCGTTACTCCCGGCGAATCCGAATAGAATCGCAGGAAAGGTAATTTCTGAGCCGGTACAACACAAACGTTAATATGATGCTCGCGAAGGTCTTTCGCCATTTCTGGTTCAGATGCAACCTGGTAATAATCCCATACACAAGTATCGAGTGCAGGTATATCGGCTAATCTGTTTTCGTAAACTTTCAATTCAATTGGAATCATTTCTCTATGTAATCCTTCTCCGGTAAGAAATTCTCCAATTACAGCAATTTGTGCTTTATAATCACCGGCTGTTAGTTCAGGATCATGAATCGTAAGCCAGATTTGTATGAGCTCGCCTGCTTGAATTTCAAAAGTACGTGTACCCTGTAAAACTAAAACGTCAGCTATCGAACCTAATTGACTTGCTTGTACATATTGTGCGCGGCGAATTGTTAATACTTTGTCACTGTCTATCGTTTGAAAATCAGGACCAAGAATTGGAGAAACAGAAAGAGCTATTCTCATTGTTTGTTCGGAACAATTAACAATATTGAACGCAGCTGATTCGTATTCGTTCTGCCACATTTCGATATTTATTTCTTCCGCAACTTCCTGAATGTAAAACTCTTTTTCAAAAACTATCTCCATCGGATTTGCAGGTAAACACACAAAAGGTTTTTTATATTTGTTTTTATAAATCTGAGCCTTGTGTTTTCTTAAGGAATTCTCATCAAGCAATATATTTGTCGTTAAAACCTGCGAGACTGAATTATTATTTTGCTCAGAATACTTTTGAATTTCCGCAAGATTATCTTCAATCTGTAAATATTTTTCTACCACATCTAATAACTTCTCATCGTTTTCGACTATTTCCAAATCTTCGCGCAAATTCAGTTCCGCAAACTTTTCACCCATGACTTCAATTTCATCCATAAAAACTGTCCGGCCTTGTGGTCTGGTTATTAGTTTTACGAATCTTCCTGCAGCGTTAATATTTTTAATGCTCATTACTTGCTGGATTCCGCGATTTGAATCAGCTCTAACGCGTTGAAGTTTCTTGTTACTAATCACTCCGGCAAGTTTGAACTGGCTGCTCATATCGCTTATTAAAACAGCTATGAATTCGGGAAATTCTACAGTTGCCGCCCCGCCGCCTATTGTATGAACATTAACTTCCCGAACAACGTATTTTTGACCAAGATCAATTATGACTTCTACAAAAGGTTCAGGTTTGACCCAGCCTACTGTACTTGTTTGTGTCCATCTGCTTCCAGATATTTTTCCATCTGTGAGTTGTTTTGTATCTGAATCATCTGTACACAAATCGTAATTTGGTTTAGGAGAAAATGTATAGCTTTTATTGAGCGCAATATTTTCCGTACCATAGGCGCAAAGGGACCATAGAAAAATCAGAACTAAAATGCAGAATTGTTTAAACATAAAAAGTTATTTATGCTGTTTTGTTTTCCCGATACCAATCTATTGTTGCTTTGAGACCTTCATCGAAAGAAGTTTTAGCTTCGAATCCGAAATATTCTTTAGCTCTTGAGACATCGAGCATACGTCTCGGCTGGCCGTCAGGTTTGGAACTATCCCAGCGGATTTCTCCTGTAAAACCTGTAAGCTTTGCAATCTTTTCTACAAGGTCCTTAATCGAAATTTCAAAACCCGCTCCAATGTTAATTGGTTCTGAGCCGTTATAATGCTCGGCAGCCATTAAAATTCCTTCAGCGGCGTCCGCGGCGTAAATAAATTCGCGAGATGCACTTCCTGTGCCCCAGCATTCGATATAATCGAGATTATTATCCATTGCATCGATACACTTTTTTATCAACGCTGGTATAACATGACTGCTCTCAGGTTTGAAATTGTCACCCGGTCCATAAAGATTCACGGGAAGTAAAAATATCGAATTAAAACCATATTCTTCCCTGTAAGCTTGAGACTGAACCAGGAGCATTTTCTTTGCAAGACCATAAGGAGCATTGGTTTCTTCCGGGTAACCATTCCAGATGTCTTGTTCCTTAAATGGAACAGGGGTAAATTTGGGATAGGCACATACAGTACCAATCGCAACGAACTTTTCGAGACTCCTCAATCTCGCCTGTTCGATAAGCTGAACACCCATCATAAGATTTTTATAGAAAAATTCTCCCGGATGATCACGATTTGCTCCGATACCGCCGACAACTGCTGCCAGGTGAATCACGATATCCGGGTCCATATCTTCGTACATCCGGTTTATATCTTCAATCTTGACAAGGTCATATTCTTCGATTTTCGGCACGAGAATATGTTTGCATCCTCGTTTTTTTAATCCATCAATTACAAAGTTTCCAAGAAATCCTGCACCGCCTGTCACTACTATATTTTTATTTTCGAAAAATGTATTCACTTTTATTTACCCTTCCCTTTTGCGTTTTTCTCGTATTCTACTAAAACCTTTTCGTTTTCTGCTATTTTCATATCAGAATCAGTCATCATTTTTGCAAGCTGCTCGAATGTCACCTTAGGTTCCCACTTTAGAATTCTTCTGGCTTTGGAACAATCTCCAAGGAGCAAATCAACTTCTGTCGGTCTGAAATATCTTTCATCAATTTTAACATATTTGCGCCAATCCATATCAAGGTACTGAAAAACCATTTCCAGAAACTCCTTAACAGAGTGAGTTTGGCCAGTAGAAATAACGTAATCATCAGGCTTTTCCTGCTGCAGCATGAGCCACATTGCCTCTACATAATCACCAGCGAATCCCCAGTCACGCTTTGCGTCAAGGTTACCCATATATAACTTATCCTGCAAACCAAGCTTAATTCGCGCAGCAGCTCGCGTTATTTTTCTGGTAACAAATGTCTCGCCTCTCCTGGGTGACTCATGGTTAAAAAGAATTCCATTGCAGGCAAATATGTCATAGGCTTCGCGATAGTTTACAGTTTGCCAGTAACTATATACTTTCGCGCAGGCATACGGACTTCTCGGATAGAAAGGCGTCTTTTCCGTTTGAGGTGTCTCAATAACTTTGCCGTACATTTCACTACTCGAGGCCTGATAAAACTTTACCTCCTTGCCGCAGGAACGTATCGCTTCAAGAAGTCGCAGTGTTCCAAGCGCATCGGAATTAACCGTATAAATGGGCATATCGAAACTCACTCGAACGTGACTTTGGGCACCAAGATTATATATCTCGTCCGGCTTTATATCATTTATTATTGTCGATAGATTTGCACCATCTGTTAAATCACCATAAATCAACCTGACTTTGGGCTGCTCATGCGGGTCTTTATACAAATGGTCGATTCTGCCTGTATTAAAGCTTGAGCTTCGACGAATCAGGCCCCATACTTCATAACCTTTTTTCAGCAGGAATTCTACAAGATAAGAGCCATCCTGCCCAGTAATACCAGTTATCAATGCTTTTTTCATAATACTCCTTTTTTCTTGCTCTCGCTTTCTATTATCTCTGAGAGTATTTCGTCCAGACTTGTTTTAGGTTCCCAGCCGATAGTTTTATTTATTCTTTCAATCGAGGGAACACGTCTCATCATATCCTCTATAGGTCTTCCATAGGCTTGTTCATAAGAAACAAACTGCTTTTTGCTTTTACTACCTGTCATGGAAATAATTTTATCAGCAAGCTCTTCAATTGAAATTTCTTCATTCGAACCAATATTATATACTTTCCCCATTGCTTTTTCGCAATCCATTAATTTTGTAATCGCATCAATAAGGTCGCCTACGTAAGAAAAACATCGAGTCTGCTTACCTGTGCCGCATATCTGAATCGGTTCGTTTTTAAGAGCATTCTGAACAAATCTTGGAACAACCATTCCGTATTGACCTGTCTGTCCCGGCCCAATCGTATTAAAGAATCTACAAATCACTACACCCAATCCATATTGCTGATTAAATGCCAGACCGAGAAATTCATCTATCGCTTTACTGCACGCATAGGACCATCGTGAGACACTCGTACTTCCCAAAACAATATCATCGTCCTCGCGGAATGGAATAGAGTCACTTTTACCATAAACTTCACTGCTCGAAGCAAGAAGAATTTTTTTGCCAAAGTGATTCGCGGCGTTAAGTACTATCTCCGTACCACCAATGTTCGTTTCTATCGTATGAACTGGATCCTCGGCTATCAACTTTACACCAACTGCGGCGGCGAGATGATATATTACATCGCATTGCTCGACTAAAGGCTCTATCAATTCAAGTTGGCGAATGTCACCTTCGACAAATGCAAAATCAGGATTTGCTTTGAAGCCAATAATGTTTTCCAGGCTGCCTGTGCTGAGATTATCGATAACCGCAACCTGATTTTCTTCTGCAAGCAGTTTGCCGGTTAGATGAGAACCGATAAAACCTGCACCACCTGTAATTAGTGCTTTCATATTTACTCCAACATAAAAGACATATTTTGCAGAAATTGTCTTATTTAGTCAAACAAAAAGTGTCTATACTCCGTCCCCGTCGGCTGCGCAGGAAATTTTGCTTTATGAGCCTCATGGTCTGTTCGAAATCTATCGTTTCGATAATGCGTTTTTAAAAAGATTATTAATACCTCTTAACTATTTCATAAGTATCGACATATAAAGAACATAGCTTTAGTACATGTATGTTTTGAAACATTGATTTAACTTCCCCCAGAAGATTATCAAAAATTGTTTTTTGTTTTTATATGGTTTAATAAAAACAACGTTTTTTTCATTATTACATTGTTTTTTTCGGCCATTACAATTGTATTGTTTTTCAGCCGAAGTACGAACAGCTTGTTTTGTCGGTTTCCCAGACGGTTACGCAATGGAGCAATTGTTCAGGAAACTTCCCTGCAAGTTTTTTCCATGCGAAAATCGCTATATTTTCAACAGTAGCAATAACTTCAGTAAAGTATTCGATATCGAGATTCAAGTTTTTATGATCGATAAGATTAATAAGCTCGGTTTCGACGATTTGTTCAAAATCACCTACTGAAAAATCATTATCTGAAACAGACTTTTTCAGTGTTACTTCTATAACATAATTGTGTCCATGTCCTGTCGGATTTGCACATTTGCCAAAAATCTTCTTATTCTGTTCGTCAGTAAAATCTTTGTTCCAGAGTTTGTGTGTAGCGGCAAACTCAAATTTCTCACTGAAATAAACCATTTGTATATCCTCCGAGCATATCGTTACCTTACGAAAAGGATTCAATTTTAAACTTAATTTACTCAATTGAGCAGGTAAGAATTTACTTTCAAGACGCTTCCAGGCTAAATGCAGCATTTCCGTGATTGAATACAAACTTACATGTTTTGCCTTGGAATAATTTTCCTGTATCTTGCTTATAAATACAGGAACTGCGCACTGGCGCACCTTGCTATCAATCTCGGCTACATTAACAACGAATCCGGTTGAGCGGTCAACTTCGCTGATAAGTTCAATAGATAGTTCGAAAAATATCGCCAATCCTTCACCAGAAGGCTTTGATGCAAAAGAATTGGCACCAAGAGATTGCTCCGGCAAAAAAGGATTAACTGAAAAACGAACCTGTCTTGCAAGTCTGTGCATGAAAAATATCCACTCGTTACTTTTTGTGCATAAGGCTGAGAACTTCACTTCTGCTCTTTGGATCATCCATAAATACTCCGCGAAGAGCAGATGTCACCATAACCGAACCTGCCTTTTTGATACCACGAATCGTCATACAGCTATGAGATGCTTCAAGAACGACAGATACTCCTTCGGGATTGATTTTTTCCATTAGAAAATCCGCTATCTGACACGTAAGCCTTTCCTGTATTTGAAGACGCCTTGCAAAACAATCCACAATACGTGCCAGCTTGCTTACACCAAGTATCGTACCTGAAGGTATGTAGGCGATATGAGCCGAACCGATGAACGGCATCATATGGTGTTCGCACACACTGTAAAAAGGTATGTCACGCAATAAAACTATTTCACTATAATTCTCAGTAAAAATGCTTTTCGCATGCAGTTCAGGATTCTCATTCATACCACCAAGTAACTCAGTGTACATTCTCGCGACTCTCTGGGGTGTCTGCAAGAGACCTTCGCGATTAATATCTTCTCCAACTGCAAGAAGAATTTCCTGAACTGCCTTTTCGATTCTCTCTGTATCTATCTTTTTTCTTTTTGTACTCATTTTTCTCAATACACTCTCAGGTATTTATTATTTACTGTTTGCCATATTTTTAAGAAAAGCAACAAGCAACCTGACTCCGAATCCGGTCGAGCCTTCAGACGCATAATCTGTCGCGCCGCTAATCAAATCTACTCCGGCTACATCAAGATGCGCCCATTTGGATTCGCCTACAAACTGTTTGAGGAACGCCGCTGCAGTGCAGGCTCCTCCCCATCTTGTGCCGATATTTTTCAAATCAGCAATCTTGCTTTTCATTTCTTCAGCATATTCTTCACTGCTCGGCATGGGCCAGACTTTCTCGCCGCTTTCTTCAGATGCTTTCTGAATCTGCTTCATCAATTCATCATCGTTACCCATTAAGCCGGCCATATGTTTGCCAAGAGCAACCATGCATGCTCCGGTAAGTGTTGCCATATCTACGATGATATCGCATTTTTCCTTCGCTGCATAAGCAATTGCATCGCAAAGAATCATACGTCCTTCAGCGTCTGTGTTTTGAACTTCGACTGTTTTTCCGCTGAAAGTTGTAATAATGTCACCAGGCCTGTAACTTGAGCCGCTCGGAAGATTTTCAGCAGAAGGAATAAGACCGTACACATTTAAAGGCAAATCAAGCTCCGCAATTGCTTTCATCGTTGAAAGAATTGCGATACCACCGGATTTATCAAATTTCATTTCGTCCATGCTCGCCGATGGTTTTATGCTAATACCGCCGGAATCAAAAGTTATCGCTTTACCAACGATAGCTACCGTTGGCAAAGAATTGGCTTTTTTTGATGTCGGCTTATGTTTCAAAACAATAAAAACAGGTTTATGAATCGAGCCTGAACCAACGGCCATTATGCCGCCCATTCCTTTTTCTTTTAACTGTTTGTCATTAAAAACTGTACAAGTAAGACTTTTCGATTTACGTGCAAGCTCTTTTGCTAATCCAGCTACTTTTTCAGGATAGATTATATTGCCCGGCCTGTTCGCGATAGTTCTTGAATAACATTGTGCCTGACCAATGACTGTACCAATAACAATGCCTTTATTCATATTTTTTATTTTATTAGAATCGGAATCTACTATCTCAACCTTGAGAGAACCGAGTCTGCCGTCTTCGCTTTCGGTGATAAATTCATCATAACTATAACTTCCATAATATGCACCTTCTGCACATGCCTGCCCTACCTCTGATAAATCAAAACTTTTACCAAGAGCATTGTGCAATGCAAGACTTAGAGTTTTTGCTTTCAGTTCCACAGTTTTCTTAGCAGCCACGGCTGAAGCTTTGCGAATCGTATCAAGTGTCACTTTACCTTTTTCACCCAGGCCAATAAGCATGATCCTTTTTGCTCCGACTTTTTCATTTCCGTAAATTATCGTGCAGGCGCGTTCCCTTGCTTTAAAGTCTCCAATCTTTAAGATATCCTGGATAGCCCCGCCCAATGCTTTGTTTAGCATTGCGTTCAGGGAATCAAGCTTTTCGACATCTGAAAATAATCCGACAGCAAGAATATCTGTTTTAATTTTGCTGAAATCCACTTTTCTTGTTTTCAATCCGACTTCAATTATATCCTTCATTTTCTTTTCCTTTTCTCAATCCTTATTTTTTTCGTGTTTTATCTTAGCTCTATATCTCAGATAACTTTCAATAAAACCTTCTATGTCACCATCCATTACAGCTTCGACATTACCAACCTGGTGATCCGTCCTGTGATCTTTCACCATCTGGTACGGCTGAAAAACATAGCTTCGTATCTGGTTACCCCAGGCAATTTCACCTTTATTGCCGTAGAGCTTTTCGATTTCAGCATCACGTTTCTGCTGTTCGAGCATGTAGAGTTTGGCCTGTAAATATTTCATTGCCTGTGACTTGTTTTTATGCTGGCTTCGTTCGTTCTGACATTGTACAACAATTCCGGTCGGCAAATGTGTAATCCTGACCGCTGAACTTGTTTTATTAACGTGCTGGCCGCCCGCGCCGCTGGCACGAAAAAAGTCTATTCTTAAATCATCATCTTCTATTTCGATATCGATATCATCATCGAATTCAGGCACACAATCAATCGCAACGAAACTTGTGTGCCTGCGCTTATTTGAATCGAACGGACTTATTCTCACAAGCCTGTGAACCCCAGTCTCGCACGAAAGCTTTCCGAAAGCAAACGGGCCGCTCACCCGAAGAGTAATTGAACGAATACCGGCTTCTTCTCCCGGTACTATATCTATTTCCTGATATTTGAATTTGTTTAAATCGAAATATCGCGTGTACATTCTAAGAAGCATATTCGCCCAGTCGCAACTTTCTGTTCCGCCCGCACCAGCGTGAATACCGAAGAAACAATTCTTGGTATCTTCAGGTCTCGCAAGCAAACCGGTAAGCTCGATTTGGTCGCATTTCTTTTCAGCTTCCGCAAGACTCTCTTCAAGTAGGCACAACTCATTCTGGTCGGATTCGGACATCGCAAGTTCAAATAATTCCTTAAGGTCATTAATTTCATCGTGAAGTTCTTCCGCAGGCTCAACGATAGCTTTTACTATGCTTAATTGAGATACGACTTTCTGTGCATTATCTGGATTATCCCAAAAACCTTCCTTTGCGATTTCCGATTGGAGCTTTTCCATCTGGGCTTTTTTATTAGCTAAGTCAAAGAAAGTCCCGAATTTTTTCCATCCGGGCCGACAATTCCGTTATCGATGTTTTTAGTTCTGCTGTTTCCATAATACTTCGTAGGGTGGGCTTTACCCCACCGTTTCTTTACCTACATTCATTTCAGTTAACAAATAAACTTTCAGTTGCTTCTTATACCATAGTTTAGCTATTTTAGCAACTCTTAAGCTATATGAAGATTAATAATAGAAACCACCCAATTTTCTTTCGACAAATTCAAGAAAAAATATTGAATTTTTGGATATATTCGGTTTAAATACTTTCTATTGGAGTTTGTAATGAAAAAGATAGAGGAAAATTCAGTTGATATTGAAAAGTGGATGAAACTCATCCGAGCGGATGGTGTAGGTCCTGTATCATTTGCAAAATTGCTCAAGCGTTTCGGCTCAATCGATATAATTCTGGGAGCGTCTGTTAGTGAGTTGACGAAAACTGAAGGCATAGGTTTTAAAACAGCCGAACGTATAGCTGCTACTCGTGACAAATTCGACGCGGCTAAAGAGCTTGAACTTGCTCAGAAACTTGGTGTATGGATAGTCAATTCGGATGATGAGCGTTACCCAGTTGCACTGAAACAGATTTACGACCCGCCGCCAGTACTTTATGTTAAAGGCACTCTGACACGAGCGGACAATCTGGCAATTTCCATTGTAGGTTCAAGGCAATGCAGTTTATATGGCCAGGAGCAATCTTCTCGCTTTGCGCATTTTTTGAGCTCTTCCGGTTTTACAGTTTGTTCAGGTATGGCTCGCGGAATAGATACAGCCGCACATCAGGGAGCATTATCAGCCGGTGGAAGAACTATCGCGGTGCAAGGCTGCGGCCTTTCTCACATATTCCCTCCTGAAAATAAAAAACTCTTCAAGCTTATTTCCGAATCAGGTGCTTGTATCAGCGAATTGCCTCTGAGTTACGAGCCAATTTCCACGAACTTCCCGGCCCGTAATAGAATTATCGCAGGTCTGTCACTCGGGACAATCGTTATCGAAGCAGCATTGCGTTCCGGTGCATTGCTTACCTCGGATGCTGCTATTAATTACAATCGCGAAGTTATGGCAGTTCCCGGAAAAATCGATTCGCCGCTAAGTAGAGGCGCACATCAATTGATAAAACAGGGAGCGAAACTAATTGAATCGGTCGAAGATGTTATGGAAGCTCTCGGTTATTACGGCGAGCAATTGAACAAACACGCAAGTAAAGCCACTCAAAAAGCTAAAGAAGAAATTGAAAAACCTTTATTTGATTTAGAACAATTGAACTTAAACAACGACGAAAAAGCAATATTAGATTGTCTCGACAAAGAACCAACACACATCGAACAGATTATCGCCCAGACATCCCTGACCGCCGGAAGCGTAAACGCGAGTTTAATTTCATTACGCCTAAAAAGCCTGATAAAACAACTTCCCGGGAGCTTATTTGTAAAACGCTAAAATATTTAGCATAATTTTTGAAAAAAAGAGAAATTCATGTAACGGATTTATGATTTATACGTCTTTATTATAGACGAATAATTTTTTTGGGTATATATGAGATAATCGTTTGTAATTTATCTACTTGCCTTTATACAAGAAAAAGGAATCAAAAATGTTTAGAATTCTTTTAATAATCGCATGTCTTTTGATTATATCCGGCTGCAAAGGTACAAGCCGGACAAACGAGGTAACAGTAAAATTTCTTGATGTATATGTTACACAGCAAAGCGAAAATGAAGAGATTGATAAGGATTGGCTGGATAATACACTAACGTATATAAGCGAAAATCATCTATCTGAGCAGGAAGCTCTGAAGTTATGGCGGGAAATATTGGATTCGAATCCACCAAAGTCAAAGGAAATCATCGTAAGATTAATGATGTCAGCACCTATTACAGCCCCCTACAATCCATATTTAAGCACGGACTCCTTTCGTGCTGGAGCGGCTTCATTGCTCGAGCAATTGCAGCAGGATTTTGAGGATTGCCAGAACCACGAAGCGATGATGCTTGCCAAGATTCAGTTAGGTAAATTGTACTGCTCAGGACAATTTGGTTCAGAAGAGTTTGAGAAAGCTACAACGTTGTGGTGGGAAGTACTCAATGTGCCGGAAGAAGAAATCGTTTTCGATAATCCAAGACACGAGTATCTGAATCTCGATGCAATTGCTAAAGCTAAAGGCCGTATTACAATCAGAGGTCTGCCTGAAGATGAAGAAAAAAGGCAAACTTTAATCGAAGAAGCTCAGCATTCGGTGGATTTAGAATATAGGGAGAAATTATTGCGGGATCGTCAAAGCAATATAAACTCCCTGAGACGTGCAGCAATAGAACAATTAACCTATGACTTAGTCGAACCTGAAATTCGTCGTAGAACTCGCCAAAGATTAGCATATTTGCAACAACAAAGACCAGATGATAGTTTTTATCTGGAGACAATAGATAACTTAATTGCTGGATTGTAATCCTATAATTGAAGTTATTAAATGTTCATACGCAAGAAGAAATTGGAATATAAGTTCATAGGAGAATAGAAATGTCAAAAAAAGGTATTTTATCGGTCATCGTGATTCTTGTTTGTTTAATCTTATTTTCAGGTTGCGATAAGAAGACCGTGGAGCAGATGCAATCAGAGTTGGACCAAGTAAAAGCAACTCTTGATAAAACGCAAGCCGAACTTGATACTGCAAAAATTCGACTCGAAAAAGCTGAAAAATTGAAGCAGGAATATGACATATTATACGTAGTAAATCAGAATCTGGAAGGTCAACTTAAGGGACAAAAAGCGCAAGTGCAACAATTGGCAGATAGAATCGCTCGATATTAGGAAACAATTAAAACACTCCAGCAGGAAATACAGAAATAAATTTCGTGAATTTTAATATTTGATATTTCCTTCAATAAAAGTTATTGTTTCCTTATGTTATCGAATAGTAGGCAAAAACTACTTTACCTGAAAACACGAAAAAGGAGATAGATATGGCTGGAATGGGACGACGTGAATTTCTCAAAACACTCGGAGCCGGAGCATGCGGAGCAATTTTAGGAGGATGTGTTTCCGGTTTGAATAAGTCACAAACCTCGAAAAACAAACCCAATTTTGTAATACTTTTTGCAGATGATATGGGTTACGGCGACTGGAATCGCGGTGGACATCCTACTATAAAAACGCCAAACATGAATAAAATGGCTGACGAGGGAATTCAGCTTACCCAATTTTACAGCGGCAATCCAGTTTGCTCGCCTTCCCGCTCGGCGCTTCTGACAGGAAGAAACTGTATCAGAACTGGTGTGATAAATGTATTCTTCCCGAATAACGACATGGGAATGAATCCCAAAGAAATCACAATCGCCGATGCTCTCAAGCCGCTTGGTTATTCTACTGCCTGTATTGGTAAATGGCACCTTGGGGATAGGCCGGAATACAGGCCGCTTAGACAGGGTTTCGACTATTATTATGGGATACTCTACAGTAATGATATGACCAATCCTGATATTCATCGTAATGATGAGGTAATAGAACATCCGACTGACCAGACTACTTTGACAAAACGATATACAAACGAAGCAATAAAGTTCATCGAAGAGCATAAAGATGAGCCGTTTTTCGTATATCTGCCTTATACTTTTCCGCATATACCGCTATATGCATCTGAGGATTTCCTTGATACATCCATGCGCGGCTTATTTGGTGATACAATTCAGGAACTTGACTGGAGTGTAGGAGAGATAAATAAAACACTCAAAAAGCTTGGATTAGCGGAAAATACTCTCGTGATATTTACCAGTGATAACGGTCCATGGATAACGCAAAATCAGAATGGAGGTTCTGCCGGACTTTTGCGAGGAGCCAAGGGCGATACTTGGGAAGGCGGCATGCGCGAGCCATTTATCGCGAAATGGCCGGGAAAAATACCTCCAGGGAAAATTTCCATGGAAGTTTCGTCAACGCTCGATTTCTTCCCAACGATAGTTAAACTTGCAGGTGGAAATTTGCCTGATGATAGACCTTATGACGGCGTAGATATGATGCCGGTACTTGAAGGAAAGAAAGGCTCCGAGCGTACAATTTTCTACTATAGTGCTCATCATCTGGACGCAGTAAGAAAAGGTAAATGGAAACTGCACTTCAGATATTACGACCATTCTAAAGGCGGATATGTAGTAGCACGTAACTGGGTAACACCTGAAAATCCTTTGCTTTTCGACTTAAACGCTGATCCATCAGAAAAATATGATGTAGCTCGAAGGAATCCTGATGTTGTTAAGGACCTTATTTCAACGGTTGAGCAATATAAGAAAGAGATTGAAGATAAAGGCGAAAACAAAGACTTAATCGATTGGTTTATTGCTGGAAACCATCAGAGAAGAACGCCCAGGAGATAGATATTTATAGTATCTATTTCGATGCTTTAATTAAAACACTTTTTAATAACTGGTAAACGAATGAAGTTTATTACAATTAAACTTTCATTCCTGATACAGTTGTTTCAAAAACCATTTTGCCGTCAACTATGCCCTGTACATTGGTTGTTACGTATGATGTGCGTGCTTTTTTCTTAAACTTAACAATTTTTCCAAGAAGATAAAGTCTTTTGCCCGGCTCGATTACAGAACGGAATTTTGTATTGTCTATACCTGAAAAACCGATAAAGCCATCTTCCTGAAAAATCTGTTTGACAAAGAAACTTAATAATTGAGCGGCACATTCAACCATAATAACTCCGGGCATCAACGGTCGACCTGGAATATGGCCTCGAACCCAGAATTCATTTTCTGTAACATCTTTGTAACCCAAAATGAGTTGCTTTTCCTTATCGAACCATTGTATGCCGTCAAGCTGCTGCATTTCATAGCTCTGGGGATTTACTTTACAAATCGCTTCTTGATCAAAGACAGGCTCTGCATTGAGATCTATCTTCGACAAATCAAATAATAGTACCGGAGGCATAATATAAAATTAAAATTCCTTAAATTAAGATACAAGACCACAGACTTAGGATTAGGAATTTGTTTTATAACAATCCCGAGTATGTGGTCTTTGATCTATGTTCTTTTTTAATTATTCGGCTGATCTGGCTTCAAGAACTTTATTTCTTACAAGCTGAGAAGCTTGTTTGATTTTCTGCATTTGTTTGCGAACTCTTGTTCCAGCAGCTTTGTTTCCACCTTCTGCTTTGCCAATATCAGTTTCAATTTCATTGACCAAAACTTTCAAATCTTCGTACTCTTGCATCAGAGTTACCTCCACAAAATTCGGTTTTTATTGTTAAAACAAGGTTAAAACGACCAAAACTTAACTTCCATGACAAGTTTTGTCAAAGAAAAAAGCCTTTTTTTACAAAAAAAACAATATTTTTCTTTATTAAGCGGTCAATTTCTTCGTTAATTCCGCAATTCTTTTACCTCTTCGAATACATTGTGTTTCAACTCTTTTATCTGGTTTACCAATAGAAACAGGACCATAATGATCGCCTTTTGCATCCCCCTGAACGACCATTCCGCTTATGAGCATTGCTTCTATAATGCCCATAATAGTTGTTTCATTTCCTCCAGCTATATTTGCAGAACTGGAAAAAGCGGCGCCAACCTTACCGTCAAGTTGGCCATGTCTGCTTACTAAATCATCAATTAATTGTTTTACAGGCGCAGCCATTTGACCATAATACGTAGGTGAACCAAGAACTATAGCATCATAACTAAATACTTCATCAGGACTTACATCACTTATTGACTTACATTCTGTAGGAAGTTCCGAATCCTTCATGGATTTAGCAATTATCTGAGCCATTTCCTTCGTATTGCCGCTTCTCGAATAATAAATTACTATTCCTTTTGCCATAATTAATTCCTTTCTTTCTATAAACTCTCACAAAACTCATAAATATTTTAGTCTTGTGTCTTGAGTTTCAAATCAATTGTTAACGACGCAGATATGCCAGTTTCTCTGGTAAAGGCACATTATTTCCGAATTTATCCTCACCATAACCGGCTTCTGCTAAAACCTTTATATCATTAATAACTCGTTTATCGCCTCTAAAAACAGCCGTCATATGAGATTCAACGTCAATTTTTCCCATCGCAAGAAGTCTGGCTAACTCATTTACGATTTTTTCCAGAACAGTTCCCTGCATTAAAGACGGTTCTTCTGGTAATTGTAAAGGCTGCTCATACAAAATCAACTTTGCACGCCCGGCCAGAGTAAGAACCAATCCCAAAACAATATCTTTGATATTACCCTTTTGCAATTCCTCCGGAACCAGATTGAGACGAACAATTTCTTCGGTAAGCCAGCGGCGTTTTTGTGCGTTTATTTTCTCATTGGCACGGAACAAATCAAGCGGCGAACCGGCATCATAAGTCTCATCCCCCATCTTCATCTGAACATTACTCCCATAGTGCATTACCAGCTTGGCAACAAGAGTAGAAGGGCGAACATGAAAACCTCGATATTGCGGGACAGGAAGTTCGACTTCTCCTATTTCAGCATAACGTTTGAGTTTTTCCTGGCATAGATTAACCGCACAATCAATATAAAGACTGGCATGAGCAATAGAATAATTCATAAGTACAGACAGCAACTTGCTTTCCGGTACAAGCGTATCTTCATTCATTCTGGAACCACAAAGCTGCTTTGTTATATGTCTTTCATAATGATGAGCAAATAGAGTCGCTGTTCGCAAAAGATGTAAAACTACACTTATATGACCTCTGAGAACAGGAAGCTCCGGATCCAGGTCTGCCGCTTCTGTGCCGGAAACAAATGTATCATAAAGCGATTGAAGGTTGTGAAATCTCAATTGAAGACTTCTCATTTTCTCCTCGCTAACAGAATCCGCGACATACGAAGCATATTCTTCCGGTTTGGCACGAGCCGCGGCTCGAACATCCTTACTATCGGCAGCAAGATTCAAAAATGCAGTTGCAAGAAGAATCACAGTTTCTGATACTTTTTCTATATGACGTCTTTCGCAAAGATGAGGAAGCTTGCCCTCAGGAAGATCTTCAGTGAATGATATATCATCGAGATTTTTAGGAACAAAACTCATTTCAAGTTTTGCAAATTCACTAAGCAGCTTACAGGACAGGTTTAAAAGCACTCCTGATACAAATTCGAGAGTCTCTTTAGTTTCTTTAACAAAATCTTTGCCAGTCGGCAAAAGATGATAATCAGGAAGTACATGCAAAACATGGAGTAATTCATAGCCAATTTCTGAAAAACCCTTCACAGCCGCTATAAGGGTCCTGAATCGGCACCATGTGCAATTATGACCGGCTCCATAGGCATCAAGAAGTTCCTCGGCCTCCAATGATTGAGCAAGCAGTTCACCAAGAAAAGGACGTGTAATCTTTTCCTTGATGGATCTGCTATGACATAACATATTCGCAAGAGACATCAAGTTCCGCGAGCGTTCTGATATCAATTTCTTAAATTGTATTTCATCTATGACTTTTTCTGTCATTCAATTTTTCCCTTATTGGCGTAAAGTGTACAGCAAATATCGTACAGGTTTTTGACTTTGATAAATCTGAACGCTAAATTTAATTTTCTAATGTATAAATATCAGGCTCACCAAAATCTTCCGATATCTGAAAATCAAACACCTTTCCATCTATCTTCTCATTCATTTTAGCATTGATAAATTTTATTTCATATTTATCTTTATTTTTGAAAGTTTCACCTTCCGGCTCAGTTGAATAAGCTGTTATCTTAACTGGTAAATTCAGCTTTTCATCTATTACGCAGTCTATTTGGACATAATCATCCTTATACACTGAATTCGGCTTTACCTTTAATTGCACTTGAATTAATCCGCCGCCCCCAGGGGATTCCGAGTCACGAGTCACGAGAGCTATTTCAAATTCTTCCTTCAAACGATCTGTTTTCGAAAAACCAACTATCGGAAGTTTTGTACTTATTAATTCAAATACGTCTACAGGTTTATTAGGTTCATCGGCACGAGCAAGCTGAGCATAATTGCAATGTTTTGATTCATAGTCTAATTGTATCAGCCAGAGACCTTTATATTTATCATTTGTTCCTGGTAACGAACTACCATCGACAATAATGTATTGCTCCTCATATTTCTGCTCCTCGTCCTCATCCTGCTGCAAAGTCTGGAAATTTACCCGCAATTTTGACATACCCTTTCCAGAGCCATTCGATTCTGAGTTATCTGATTTTGAATAATACAAAACTCCTTTTCGCAATGTTTGTGTATCCCAAACCGAAGGCTGAACGTATTTATACTCTATTTGACATTGATAAGATTGAAGCTCCTGAGTGCTTTTATTGAGTTTTTCAAGGATAGAATCAACTGATTCGTCGCTTGTTTCTCGACGCTCATCGCTCAAATTTTCGTTTGCTGAACTGCATGATACGCAAAACAAAAGCGAAAACACAAACATTGTTTGAATTATTCTCATAGTTTTCATATATTTGACCTTAAAAATTAAAAGACCACTTTTTTCGATAGCAACAAGCGTGCAGCCTGGAACATACAGACTTTCCAGTAACCTATCCGCTGTACTCTAAAATATTAAAAGATTTTAGCAAAGAATAGAATAAATGTAAAATTTAAAGAATTTCATATAGCAAGATATGTTTTTTCGCTCAAAAAAGTTATTTCAATAAAAAAACTATTTTTTAACGGAATTTTTGTAACAAATTAATTCATTCAACGTCTATAAACAATAACCGGAGTCGTATTTATAAAATCAGGGTTTTAAGCTAACTAATGGTTATAGTCAAATTAAGAAATCAATTTTAAGGAGTAAAAATGGTGAAGCGATCTTCCAATTATCCTAAAAAAATAAAAAGTGCCTCGCTAACCTGTTGTCGACTAATAATAACTACTGTACTTCTTGTTGCTGGCTTTATGATGCCCAGATCGGCGATAGCCATGCAAAATGCAGTGGAAAATCCGACAAGCATATTTGATATAGTACGGCAGGAAATGACCCAAAAAAACGAACTCCACATGGAGCCCGAGGGGCCAAACAATCCTGACCAACCAGTAAAATCCATTCAACCGGATATACCTGCCGAACCGTCGGTGTCTGCAGAAGCGCTCAAAAATTTTGAAACCGACGAAACACTGACGGGTGAACATATTCTGCACTTTCCCAAGGCACGTTCTTTAGGCCGGTTGGAGATAGGAGATGAAAATATTAAAACCGATTTGCCATATCCATTCGAGGAAATTAATTGGGAATATTTCGGTAACGCACAGGGGAATGTAACAATACCACAGGATAAAATAGTTCATCTTATCCTCAATTCCTGGACATGGCAAAATCCGACAAATTTATCCGCATTGGAACAACTTAAACCAGATGATATTTATTCATTAACATTAAGCCCAAGCTGGTCAGTGGGAGATAAGTTCCCCAACGACAAGTGTTTGTCTTATGTTTTACATTTGTCGGGATTGAAAACATTGAATCTTGATAGAGCAAATATAACCAGCAAAGGCCTGGAGTCTCTAGCCGGATTAAAGTCGCTTGAGAGGCTTTGCTTACCGGCTAATGTCTATGATTCGGGAATAGCCGCGGTTGGGAATATTAAAACTCTTACATTGCTTAGTATATCTGAAGGAAACTCTTTGACAGATGCAGGTCTGAGACATTTGGAGAATTTAAAATCCTTAAAAACGTTGCTAATCAATTCTGTTAAAATAACAGACGAGGGTTTGAAGGCACTTTCCAGTCTTTCTTCACTCAATCATCTTGTATTGAGGGGCAATTTCACCAATGATGCCGCTCTGTATCTTAAAGATGTTTCTTCACTGAAAACTCTTAAGATTGATCCCGGGCAATTCAGTGACACAGGTATGAAAAATATTTCTAACCTGACTCAACTGGAAAGTCTATATATACATTGGCTGAAGGAAATAACCGATGAGGGAGTTTCATATCTTAAGAATATTCCTAACTTGAAAAAATTAGACATCGGTAATGCAAAACTTACAGATAAAGCCATGCTGGATATTACGCAAATCCAATCACTCGAAAGTTTATACCTGCCGCCTTATGGTATTTCTGACAAGGGAATGAAGAATATCAGTGAACTGGAAAATCTGAAATTTTTATCAGTATGCAGGGGCGGCAAAGAATTAACAGATGAATCTTTAAGCTATATTGGACAGCTTAATATCGAAACGCTACAAATTGGCGGAGCGGCTTTCAGCGATGAAGGTATGAAGAACATCGCAAAATTAACAAATCTAAAAGACCTTTCTATCTTTTTCGCCAACCAGTTATCAGATAAAGGCCTTGTTGAACTGGCTGCTTTACAGTCTCTTTCAAGTCTTTATATCGGAGAAGGAACAAAAGTATCTGTCTCGGGCTTAAAATCTCTTAATACTCTCAAGAACTTAAAAAAACTTGACCTTAATATGATTCATGAAGGCAAATCTGATATTATGGATATATCCGGCTTGACCGAATTAGAGAACCTTACTTTATATCTTTATATTGAAAGACAAAGAGACGGATCATATTTAAATGCAGCACAATTTAGTGACCAGGACTGGGCTTGTCTGGCAAAGTTAAGAAAGCTCAAAACTTTAAATATTACCGGTTTTGGTATCACCGACAATGGAATAAAATACTTGTCTGGTTTGAAAAATCTTGAACAAATAAGTATTACTTGCTCCAACGAATTGAGTATAACCGATGAAGGGCTTAAATATATTATCGATAAGCCAAAACTGAATCGGATATTTATTAAAGATGGTCATTTTACAGATAAGGCACTGGAATACCTTTCAGGTATGCCGACTCTCTCATGGCTTGAGTTAACATCTGATTTTGCTTTCAGCAATAAAGCTATTAAAAATTTTCAGGCAAATAATCCTAATATTGTTCACTTTCAACTTATGCCATAAAGGAATTTAAAATGCAAAATACAAAACAAATCATAGCCGTGGCAATCCTGATTTTATTTGGATTTGCTATATCAAGATCGACAATAGCAATGCAAATATCTGCTGAAAAACCGACAAGCATCTGGGATTTAGTACAGCAGGATATGACTAAAAAAACAGAACCAAACATACCTGTTAAATCAGAAAGAACCGTTCAGCCTGATAAACCTGCCGAACTTGCCCTGCCTGTCGAACCTGCTAAAACGCAGCAAGTCGAAACACAGACAGATGAACGTATTCTGCACTTTCCCAAGGACCATTTCATCGGACAGCTTTATATTCAGGATGAAAGTTTCGTTAGAGAAATTCGGGATTTCAATCCTGTCGAAGAATGGGAACCTTTTACGGAAGCAAAAGGCGATATTGAAGTTCCTGCCGGGAAGCGTCTGTCACTTAATATTTCTGAGGCCAATAGAAGAAATTTATCAGCTCTTTCCGCATTAAGTCCCGATGACCTTTACAGGCTTATAATATCCGGCAGTCATCCTTCTGAGCTTCAGCAACGTCCAAAGCCGAATGATAGTTGTGTGCCCTATATTGCCCGACTGACGGGACTGAAGGATTTATATCTTGCCTTCTCAACAATATCAACCAGAGGATTTAGTCAGTTAGGAACGCTCAAATCTCTTGAACGTTTGACATTATCCAATGAGCACTCTTCCACAATAGAAGGTCTTACCGACGAACAACTTGCTGAAATATCAAAAATGAGAAGTCTCAAGGGATTATATATAATCGAAAATCGCTTAACCGATAATGGCCTCATCCATCTTGCCAATCTTACTTCACTTAAAGAGTTGCAGATTGGCGGCGGTCAGCTAACTGATGCCGGACTGGCAAATTTAACAAAACTCCCATCTCTTGAATATTTATCGCTTTATAGTCATAACTTTACAGATGACGGCCTGGCGTATTTGAAAGATATTCCATCTTTGCGGATTCTCGATGCAGGGGCTTCTCATATCTGGACTGATGAAGCTTTAAAGCATATAGCCAAGATTAATAATCTTGAGGCTCTTGACCTGAATTGGTCAGAAAATATTACTGATGATGGTATAGCTGTTCTGGCTGAACTGAAATCATTAAAAAAGCTGAATATTAGCAAATCCAAAGTAACGGATATAGGCTTGTCTTATTTAAAGAATCTAAAAACTCTCGATTATTTGACTCTGCCGCCTCGCGGAATAAGTGATACAGGATTAACTTATCTTGGCCAGTTGAGTAATCTCAAGCATCTTGATGTATCCAGAGTACATTATGTGGATCCCAAAATGGATGTAGGTTACTACACCGATAAGGGAGTTGCAGAGCTTGCAAAATGCAAACTGCTCGAAGAGCTAACTATTGGCAGTATAGGAATGACTGATGAAGCAATGTCTGATATTGCAAAGCTGACCAATTTAAAACAGCTATTTTTATTCGGCTGTTCGAATGTAACAAGCAAAGGTATGCAGAAGCTGAAAACGTTAAAATCTTTACAAAATCTTTCTATTTATGAAACAAACATAACAACCGGAGGATTATCCTTCCTGAATGAGTTGTCGAATTTGACTAATCTGAGCTTAGATGGCGTGCAGCAGGATGACGGCGTTATGGATATTTCCAAACTCACCAACCTTGAGGATCTAACAATAACTTCCAAACATAAACGGGTTGGCTCAGATATCGTCTATGACAAATTGCATAATTCCGATATAGCCTGTCTGGCTAAGCTCACCAAGCTCAAGAGACTCCAATTACCCGGCTATGGGCTTGACGACAATGCACTGAAGTATTTTTCCAATCTGACAAATCTTGAATTTTTAAGTATTTATTGTGCCGGTGAATTAAGTATAACTGATGAAGGACTAAAACAATTAACTGGTCTTCCAAAACTGTATCGGTTAATAATTAAGGATGGTCATTTTACTGATAAATCGCTGGAATATCTTTCAGGTATGCCGGCTCTTACATGGCTTGAACTTACATCTGATTTTGCCTTCAGCAATAAAGCTATGGATAATTTCCAGAAAAATAATCCTAAAATAGATCATTTAGTACTTATACCTTAAAAAAAAGAAAAAAATTGTGCAAGCTATTCACTAATCACTTTTTAATAATATCGAGCACCTGGCTGATATTATCGATTCTGTAATGAGCAATTTTTGCAAATTCAGGTTCTTTTTTGTTATTAAGTAGAAGGACGGAAATAGCACCGGCATCTATCGCAGAAAGTACATCAAACAGAAAATCGCCAACAACAAGAGTTTCATTTGGTTCCACATTAAAATTTTTGCAAAGTTCAATCACTCCAAAAGCATCCGGCTTTACTGGTCCATCCTCCCTTCCGAGAACCGCGTCGAACTGTAAGCCGTGCTTACTTAATACCGCATAAGCGTTTGCTTTTGTATTTCGTGTCAGAATCCCAATTGGTATTCCATCGGAACGAAGCGTAGATAGTGTTTCGGCTGCAAAATCATTAAGTTCAGATGCATCGATAGCTTTCTGCTCATGGTAATGGAGAATTTCTTCTGCTTTGACACGTTCTGAAGGCGACATTTTTTCCATAGCCTCAAGAAGAGGTTCTGAATTTTCATCCAATCCAATTTCTTTTCTGATTAAATTGAAATCAAAATACGGCTTAGTTATTGTGCCGTCCATATCGAATATTACTGCTTTTATTTTCATAAATTAGTATTTAGTATTTAGTCGTTTCCCCTTGGGATGGCTATGCTCAAGTATTTAGTCACTAAATACTATTCACTATCGACTATTCACTGTTTTATTCTTTCTTTCTAAGAAGTTCTATTAAATATCGACCCGCCTGACTGAAAATTTTTCCATTGCGGATTATTATACCAGTCGGCCTGACAAATCTTTCGTTGGAAAAAGGAATAGCTTTTATCGTGCCGCTGTTCAATTCCTGAAGCAATGCAATCTGCGGTAGAATGCTCACGCCAAGATTTATTTCAACCGCACGCTTTATAGTCTCAATATTATCGAATTCCATTACAGGTTGTATACTTACATTAAACGTGCTCAAAATACCGTCTATCCAAATTCGCGAGGGAATATCTTTCTCGAATGCGATAAATTTCTCGAACTGCAATTTATGAATATCGATAGCAGATTCCTGTGCCAAAGGATGACTTGGACTGCATGCCAGAACAAGAAGCTCATCAACAAAATCATAAACTTCAAGTCTTTTATCCCTTTTGGGTACGGCTACGATACCAATATCAATCTCCCCGGAAAGAATCTTATTGTAGATCGTATCCACATTGAAATATTCAATATGAACGTTTATATTTGGATAATTGGCCATGAATTTCTTTATGTAATCGGGTAAAGTATGCATCCCGATACTAAAAATCGCACCAATATTTATCCTGCTAACCGAGGTTTTCTGTAAAACTCTCATTTCATTTTGAAATTGTTCATATCTTTCAAGGATGTCTTTAGCCGCCTGAAAGAGCAACTGACCCGATTTTGTCAATTCAATAGGACGTCTTTTTCTATTGATTAACTGACATTTAAGCATAAGCTCTAATTGAGCTAATTGCTGCGAAATCGCAGATTGGCTTAGTAGATGCTTTTCCGCTGTTTTTGAAAAGCTCCGCAAATCCGCCAAATCGCAGAATACCTTCAACATATCCGTATTCATTATAAGACATCCTTATATCATCTATTATTAATTACTACCTTGAATATATTCAACTTGCTATGTTAATATTATAGATTAAACTTGTTTTGCTATTATATGTATTGTCAAGGCATCTACAATACATTTTTGTGCAAATTGAATTAGTTTTACTTATATTTGGCAAGGAGATAAATAATATGGCAGCCAAAACCATTATCCAGAGCGTTTACGAGGAAGTTCTAAAGAGAAATCACGGTGAAGTTGAATTTCACCAGGCAGTAAAAGAAGTTCTTTCTTCTTTGGAACCAGTCCTTGAAAAGCATCCAGAGTACATTGAAGAGCGAATTCTTGACAGAATAGTTGAGCCGGAAAGGCAAATTATGTTCAGAGTTCCATGGCAGGATGACAAAGGTAACTTCAACATTAATCGCGGATTCAGATTTGAATTCAATAGTGCACTGGGACCATACAAAGGCGGTCTCAGGTTTCATCCGACTGTAAATGCAGGCATATTAAAATTCCTCGGATTCGAGCAGGTTTTCAAAAATTCGCTCACAACACTTCCAATGGGTGGCGGAAAAGGTGGCTCAGACTTCGATCCGAAGGGCAAAAGCGACAATGAAGTTATGCGTTTCTGCCAGAGCTTTATGACTGAACTTCAGCGTCATATCGGCCCAAATACAGATGTACCGGCAGGAGATATTGGTGTCGGCGGTCGTGAAATTGGTTTTATGTTCGGCCAATACAAAAGATTGCGCAATGAGTTTACAGGTGTTCTTACAGGTAAAGCCTTAAGCTGGGGCGGCTCATTAATTCGTCCTGAAGCAACAGGTTACGGCTGCGTTTATTTTGCCGACGAAATGTTAAAATCACATAATCAAACATTCAAAGGCAAAATCTGCACTGTATCAGGTTCTGGAAATGTTGCTCAATATACCATCGAAAAACTTAATCAGCTCGGCGCAAAACCAGTAAGTCTTTCCGATTCAAATGGAACTATTTATGATCCAGATGGAATTAATGCGGAAAAACTCGCTTTCGTTATGGAATTGAAAAATGTCCGCAGAGGAAGAATTAAAGAGTATGCTGATAAGTTCGGAGCAGAATATCGCGAAGGCAAACGCCCGTGGGATATTAAATGCGATTGTGCATTCCCAAGTGCTACACAAAATGAGATTGATGGCAGTAACGCCGCTACTTTGTTAAAGAACGGCTGTACTCTCGTAGCTGAAGGGGCAAACATGCCAAGTACTCCAGAAGCTGTCGAACAATTTTTAGCTAAGAAAATTATGTACGGCCCAGGTAAAGCCGCAAATGCAGGTGGTGTCGCCACATCAGGTTTAGAGATGTCACAGAATGCTATGATGATGTCATGGTCGAGAGAAGAAGTTGATAAACGCTTGAACAATATCATGATTGCAATTCATAAGCAATGCTACGAAGCAGCCCAGGAATACGGCCAAGCCGACAATCTCGTCATGGGTGCAAATATCGCTGGTTTTGTTAAAGTAGCAGACGCTATGATTGACCAGGGTCTTGTATAATTTATTACAACTTTGACAAATAAACGATTTGTAAAAAAAGGGCAAAACCTGATTGCACGATAGGTTTTGCCCTTTATAATTATATATAATAAAAATGCATGGTTTCTAAATAGATATATGTAATTATGAAATCAGGTAAAATACGGGGATGTTTTATACCAAAAAGGTGATTTTATGAAGGATTGGGCAAGTACAGGAATTGATAGTCTCGATTTAGTTTTTACAGGTTTACATAAAGGTGACAACGTAGTTTGGCAGGTAGATAGTACCGAGGATTTTGCCAAATTTGTTACTCCTTATGTGGAAAAAGCAATCTCCCAGGAACGCAAAGTAGTTTATATGCGTTTTGCAAGTCACAAACCTTTCGTTGAACCCAAAGCCGGTGTTAAAATCTATGAACTCAACGCAGATAGCGGCTTTGAAACTTTCACAACACAGGTACACGAAATAATTGGAGAGGAAGGCAAAGACGCATACTATGTTTTTGACTGTCTATCATATCTTCTCGATGCATGGGCAACGGACCTTATGATAGGCAACTTTTTCATGGTCACGTGTCCATATTTGTACGAACTTGATACAATTGCATATTTTGCACTTTTAAGAAACAGCCATTCGTTCAAAACCATCGCAAGAATCAGAGACACAACACAGCTCCTTATTGACTTATACAACATAGAGGATAAATATTGCCTGCATCCACTGAAAGTATGGAAGCGATACTCTGCTACAATGTTTCTGCCTCACTTGCAGCAGGACGATAAATTCATACCGATAACAAGCAGCGTCGATGCAACCAAGCTTCTTGCTCATATATCCGAGCGAAGCATTCAGCATTCAGAAAGATTGCTCGACTATTGGGACAAGCTATTTCTCGAAGCTGATGAAATTGCAGAAACATGGGATACTCCTGAAGATAAAAAGAAGACTATCGACAAGCTATGCAGCATAATGATAGGACGCGATGAAAGAATGATTTCTCTTGTCAGGAAACATTTCACTATCGAAGATTTACAGACAATAAAAAGCAGGCTCATCGGAACAGGTTTTATTGGCGGTAAAGCAGTTGGAATGCTTCTTGCCAATAAAATCATATCAAAAAAAGAACTGAACTTAAACAAATATATCGAGCCTCATGATTCTTTCTATGTTGGTTCGGATGTTTTTTACACATATCTTGTCGAGAATGGTTTATGGAAATTACGCGTCGAACAAAAAACAAAAGAGGGATATTTCAAAGCTGGGATTGAACTCAAAGAAAAACTTCTTAAAGGAAAATTCCCAGACCAGATTAGAGACCAGTTTCAGGAGATGATAGAATATTTCGGCCAGTCTCCAATAATCATACGTTCAAGCTCACTGCTCGAAGACGCATTCGGAAACGCATTCGCGGGAAAATATGAAAGCGTATTCTGTGTCAACCAGGGTTCTCCGGAAGAAAGATACGCAAACTTTGAAGAAGCTGTACGAACGGTATTTGCCAGCACAATGGATAAAAACGCTCTGACATACAGATTGCAGAGAGGACTTGACCAGAGCGATGAACAGATGGCTCTTCTTGTGCAGAGAGTTTCAGGCTCATATCGAAATAGTTATTTTTTCCCTGATTTGGCTGGTGTAGGATTATCGCATAACGCATTTGTCTGGAAACCTGATTTAGATCCTTCCGCTGGAATGCTCAGGCTCGTATTCGGACTGGGTACAAGAGCGGTTAATCGTGTCGAAGATGATTACCCGAGAATTATTTCACTTGACCAGCCTCTTGCCAGACCTGTTTCCGGAGCAAGTGACATAAGAAAATACTCACAGCATCGTGTTGACCTTCTTAATACCCATGAAAACAGTTTGGATACAGTTCAATTCAATGAGCTTATAGAAAAAAAACTTGATATCAAATTAGACTATATAGCCGTAAGGGACTATGAGCTTGCCAGAAAAGCAAGACAGAAAGGCGCCAAAAAAATAGAATACTGGTTACTCACTTTCGAGAAACTTCTTACTGAAACAAAATTTGTCGAACTGATGCAAAAGATTCTTAAAACTCTCGAACAGCATTATGACTATCCGGTTGACATCGAGTTTACAGTAAACTTCTCAAATAACAACAAACCGATAATCAATATTCTCCAGTGTCGTCCTCTTCAAACAAGGGGCGAAAAGCCTCGTATGGAAATGCCGAATAATCCCCCTGCCGATAAGATTCTCTTTAAATGTGAAGGTTATTTTATGGGCGGATCCATAGCGCAGGAAATAACTAAAATTATTTATGTCGAGCCGCAGGCTTATATAGACCTGACACCCACGGGAAAATATGATATCGCCAGGCTAATTGGAAAGCTCAATAGAATGATAACAGATAGAAATACAGAATCTGCCCTGCTTCTTGGTCCCGGCAGATGGGGCACTTCAACTCCGAGCCTCGGTGTTCCTGTAGATTTCCATGAAATAAATAATATCACTATACTTGCAGAAATTGCCTACGAAGGAGCCAATCTAATGCCGGAGCTTTCATTTGGAACTCACTTCTTCCAGGATTTGGTGGAAAGCGATATCTTCTACACCGCCATATTCCCAGGCAAACCCAATACTATTTTCAATATCGCCAAACTTGACAGCATGCCCAATAAGCTCGCTGAAGTTCTACCTGAAAGCGAAAAATATACCGAAGTTGTTAAATTCTGCGATCTTAGTAGTAACAAGCTTCGTATCGTAAGCGATTTAACTACACAGAAACTAATTTGCCTGGATGCTTAATTTTTCGCGTAAATATTGTATGAAAATATTTATCTCGTCAAATCGTTGATATGAGATTTAATTTATGGCATTATGCGATAAATTGCTATTTTAGGTTCACCATCGCTAATCATGTGAATTAATTTACATCTACCAATCATATCAACCTTCATTCCTAAAACAGGAGCGGCAAGAACTTCAGTTCTGTCCAGGCCCCAAATTTCATAATACAGGTCTCCAATCTTAGCTATTCTTGAATCCCAGGCTATCAGTGTAACTCCCCCTTCTTTGCATTTTTGAATATACTCTGCAAAGTCATTTGCATCTTCGCGTGAAAAAGAACCTGAATGTATAAATCTATCCTCAGGCAATCCGGTAAAAATTGGCATAAAGCCCGGCATTGTAGTTACCATCTTGTCATTTTCTTCCGCGTTTTCAAGAAACCATTCAGCCAGTTTTTTAAAATTTACATCTGCTTTATTATTCATCCTCAAACCTATATTCGAACCTGAACTTAGAACCGCCATAAATAAGAACACAGGAACCAGCAGCCACCTGGCCGATAGAGCAGACTTGCGGATAATCTCAATGACTACAAAACTGACTAAAGCAAGAATTAATGTAACAATTGAAGCTAAAGAAATTGGAGGACAAATTCTGCGTGCAAGTAAAAAACCTTCACCTATTTTTACTGCCCAAAAAACAAAAACTATCCCCACTGTTATTGACAAAATGATTCGCAATACTTTTCTTTTGTTTTCAGCAAAGAGTTTTCTGTATACAATCTGCAAACCATAAGCCGCGACTAAAAATATACCCCATTGCACAGGCACACAAAATCGCGAAAGCCTGTATGGATATACTGCATGAATTAATATGTAAGGAACCGCGGTTATGAGCATCACAATAATTTCCCATTGTTTGCGAATAAAAGCAAAGGCTGCTCCAGCCATAAATGTCACTAACAACAAAGATGCCGTAATCCAGAATATCGCTGAATTCATAGTATCAAAAGCTACTGTTTCACCCGTCCAATCGCGATGACCCAACTGGACGTTGAGAAAAGACATGATACCTTCCCAGTATAATCGCAAATCTTCAAGAAGCCGAAAAGTTCTGTCCTGTCCGAGCACCTGAAGGTAATGCCCTCCCCCTCCTTCTGCCTTACTTTTTAATAACTGAACTGCAGTAATTATCATACATAAAATAAAAGGTATTGAAGCAGTGACACTGCGTATTATCGTTTTTCTCCATTTACGATTTTGTAATAAATCCGCCAAAGCCACTGCAGGAATCAGGCCAACCATATCCCACCTGGTGATTGAAGCAAGAGCCGCAAACAAATAGGCCAGCTTTATATTGTCCCTGACAAATAGTATAGTTGCGGCGAAAAATGCTAATATTGTAAGCTCCGCTAAAGGCTCACTGCTTAGGCGAACTACCCACGGACTAATACCTGCCAGCAAAGCTATCCAAACCGCTCCTGCAAGTTTTATCTTACGGCAGTTCAAATATATCAATATCATTACAACAGGAAGCATTAGAGCGTTGTACACTTCCGCACCCAGAAGATAGCGGTCCGGTCGTGAAAACGGCAATCCAGCCAATGCGGTAATGATAGAATACACAGGCGCCCTTTTCATACTATTAGGAATTTGAAAATGTAACCATGATTTACCTGTACTGAGAAAAGACAGAAAATCAGAGTTTGGAACGACAAAATGGCCCAAAAAAGAAAAAGAAAACAATAAACCAGCAGCAATTAAAAATCCAATCTCAATTAGAAAGATAATTTTTTCTCTGCGTCCATCAACTGCTTTATTCGGAAAAAATACTTTTTTATTTGAGCGGTTAGTCTTCAATTCCCTACCTTGTTTAATTTCCTCTTTTTCTAATAATTCAAAACTCCTGATTATTAATATTCTCAAATAAATATAGCATTGTTAACAGACAAATTCAAGTTATTTTACGGATATGATACCATTTCCATGGCAGTTTAAGCATGTCAAGGAGGATATGTTAAAACACATAAATATAAAATCATAACAATAATAACTGAAAGATTTGACCAAAGACTACTGAATCCTGTATAATGCCCTCCAATGCAGAAAGAAATTGATATCAACAAAGTAGCACGGCAACATCTTGAGATGGAGGAGTTTTTTTGCGGCTTCACTGTCAAGGGAGTCGCAACACCAACAACACCAGATCAAAAAGAAAGCACTATGACAAAAGCAGAAAAACAAAAAGAATTGGACAAAATCTTCGAGGAAGTCCGTGTATGCTGCCAATGCGAACTGGTATCAACGAGAAATAAAGTCGTACCCGGCGAAGGCAATCCCAACGCTCGTATTATGTTCGTAGGCGAAGCACCGGGAGCCGACGAAGATGCGCAAGGACGCCCATTTGTAGGAAGAGCCGGTAAACTCCTGGAAAATATTATAATCGCATGTGGCTTAAAAAGAAGCGATGTATTTATCGGTAATATTCTCAAATGCAGACCGCCGGGAAATCGTGACCCCAAAGCGGAAGAAATTATATGCTGTCTCCCATTTTTGCAAAGACAAATTGAAATAATAAGCCCGGAAGTTATCGTAGCTCTCGGCGCTCACGCGGCTAAAACACTTTTGAACTCGAATGATACAATAGGTCATCTTAGAGGCCATTTCCATGAATATGTTACTGGTCCCGGCAAACCTCCTATAAAATTCATGGCGACATATCATCCAGCTTACTTACTGAGAAACTATTCACAGGAAAACCGGAAAAGAGTATGGGAAGACATGAAGAAAGTACTTATCGAATTGAATCTACCTGTTCCGAAAAAATAATTGGTGAGTATATCAGCATATGAATAGATGGGTTGATATTAAAAAACCTTCTCTTCATCCCCCCATCTACCTTTTCAACTTTATAACGAGTTTGGCTCGGCTACTTCTGTCAGAGTTTGGTTAGAATCCAGAACTTTTTCTTCTTCCTGTAACAAAGGAATGAAATAGTTATCCATAGCAAAATTTCTCGCATTAAGAACGGGCATCTTTAATTCTGCGCTCAGAAAATACTGCAAATCATCGATAGCATTCAGATATTGTCGAGCCAGAGCAGTTTTTGCCATTGTTTTTTCATCTATTGTCGTACTGCTTATATATGGCTTGCTTTGAGTTGGTACTTTGTTGGGATCTTCCTGCTCGACATTTTTTATAAATTCCAACATAGCAGGTTTATAAATATCATTCTCATCATTGAGCACATAAGCCGCCGCATTAAGCTTTTGACAGACACTGCATGGCTGCGCTTTCTTGGAAAGCACACTTTTCTTCCATGTCTGAACCAGCAATGGATCTATTTTGAATTGTTCGAGATTCTTCGCGGCCGCTTCGACTATTTCCGGACACTTCAGAAGCTCTTTAGCATCAAGTGCAGGACCATCCTGTCTCTCGGCGACGCAACCTGTAAGTAAAATAGCAAAGATAATCAAAATAACATTTTTCATAAAATAATCCTCATATAATACTTTATTTTAGGAACTTACATTAGTTACGTCAATACCAAAGAACCTGATCAGTATGATCATTTCACGCTATTAATAGATAAGACGCTCCAATAAAGGATTTTGTTGAAAAATTTGATGATTTTCTTAAATATTTTATATTTTGCTATTTTCAAGCGTCTAATTTATGCAAAAGGTGTTGCTCTAAGGTATATAGAGTAAAAAGTGCGGCTTTAATAAAGGGAATAAAATCATTTATCACGCCACAGATTGATTATATGTTTTTCTGTAGGAATATATTCAGAGTGCCAGTCGACAAACAGGACATTAGCTCCCCTGCTATGCCTCTGGCGGGCTACTCTTCTACCGTAAACTAAATCAGTACTATCCGAACCTGGAAGATGCCTGGGATCAAATACGTCACATCGCATCAAATCATCGCTATCCTTGGTTTGAATAATTGGACGCCAATCTCCTTCTTCATTATCAGCCATATATATCGTACTTGATTGCCTTCTAAATACATCAAGTTTGGTAGGACGAGAAACTACAGAACCCTGTTCGTCTGTTCTGCTTGAAAAAGTCCAGTCGTTAATCACGTAGCAGACCGTTTGCTCAGAATTGGGAATATTATCCAGACCATTTCCAATTCTTGGAAAACTTTTACATTTATAAATAGATACAGTTTTGTAATCCCCGGTGTTATACTTTTGGCCCAGATAAGGCAAAAACTGCATAAACCAAGCCGAGTTGTTGGAACCGGTGCCGCGAGGAATAAATTGTTCGTTATCCAGAGAATACATATAAGCGGCTACGCCAATCTGTTTAAGATTACTTAAGCATGTTGTCGCTTGTGCCTGCTTTTTAACCTTTTGAAGGGCAGGCATTAATATTCCCATCAATACCGCGATAATTGCTATAACAACAAGAAGTTCAATGAGTGTGAAGGCTTGTCTATGTGTCATGTCATTAGCTCCGAAACGTCATGGATACTGTATGCTATTCATGAATTGTCTATTTTATTATAAGCTTCTTATCTCAAAATACAAGTTAAATGCGAAATATATAAACAATGACAAAATAATGTTTTTTTCTGTAAGAAGCATTGCTATAGTTTTATAATGCTTTCTTTACAAAATAGTACTAAAAAGCAAATAAAAATAAAATGAGGAACAAATGACAAAACAGCCAACATCGAGAACATGTTTTTTATGCGGCCGTGATAACGACAATGGCTTGAAAATGGTATGGTATAATAATAAAGAGCAAAATCAAGTCGAAGCAAATGTTACTATCCCGGAACATTTTAACGGATACCCCGGAATTACACATGGCGGCATAGTCGCCGCAATTTTAGATGAGACATCTGGTCGAGCCGCCATGCTCAACGGAGATTTCGATAATTTATTTATTACACTCAGACTTAATATTACTTACAGGAAGCCGACTCCGACAGATATACCTTTAAAAGTAATTGGCTGGATTGAAAAAAAGGGTAGGAGAAAAATGGAAGTCGCGGCTAAAATATTGCTTCCAGACAAGACGATTTGTGCTGAATGTCAGGCTGTTGTTATGGAACCGACCGGTGAAATAGCAGACTGTTGGGAAAATGAAAAAAAATACTGGTATGTAGAATGATGGTCCTGATTCAGTTCAAGTATGAGCCTGATTTATTAATAAACCAGACTCATACTTTTACACCCTGCTTCGTATTATTTATAAAGTTCTTTTCTTTCTGAGCCATCCAAGCATTGCAGTTCCGATTCCACATAAAGCCAAAGCACCCGGAGCCGGTATAGCCTGAATTGTTAATTGTGAATAATCTATTGTATAACCATCAAGGTCGTTATTAACATCAACCGTGACGCCGTCTGGATTAATAAGAAGTCCGACTGGAATATTGAAAGTAAGAATGCGTGTAAGGTCGTTTGCGCTTGTGTCCGGCAGAATTGTTCCTACACTCACTCCATTTACAAAAACCTCGCCGTTCCATTCAGCTTTGTCTGCCAAACCTGCAACAAATATTTCTAAAGTTGCTGAAACAGGTACAAGACCCATTAAATCATAAGTATGTGTCCATGACTTGTCGTCTTCGTACCAGTAATCGGTAAAATCTGGATCACCCGGTTCACGATAATCAGCCCAATAGTATCCATAGTCAAGATAATGAAGACCACTGGCAATCGGACAACCGACGCCGAATCCGTCCTTGTCACCCTGCAAGTCGATGATAGTGACAGCAGATTGAGCAGATTGAGTAGAAGAAAAAATAATGAATGCAAAAACAAAAAATGAAATTAACTTTTTCATCACACCCCCAATTGAACAAAACAACTCACCCCAAAACTGTTAGATTAATTCCCGCCGATTAAGTGTAATTATATCAGAATCATATATACCAGTCAATAAAATTTACTATTTTAGATTGGAAAAACTCCTGATTCCTATAATATCAACCGTCCTAAGTGTTTTGTTGTGCTTTAAAGTCAGTATAGATAAAAAAATATTAAGATATATTTTTTGTTTTTTTATTCTCCAAGCCTGATTTTAAGCTCTTTTATGGTTATCTGGTCCTGATCAATTTTCCGCATTAAATCCTCTCGCAACCCTCTTTCGTATAGTACCAGTTTCCGCATTTCTTCATTATCATCCTGCAGTTTTCGATACTCCTGCTCTAATGTATCAGGATTAAGCGGCTCTACAGGCTCTTTTTTTTCAACTTCATGTCCGGCCTGTAATGATTCCAATTGTTTTGTAAGCTCTTCATTTCTCGCTTTTAAGACGGCATTTTCATCCTGCAGCCTAATCGCAAGCATCTGCATTTGCTGTGCATGTTCCAAAGCCTCGGCAGTCATATCATTTTTATAACTTACAAGCCCTTCTCCCGAATTCGGCGTAGTCTTTTTCTCAACAATACAACCTGAAAACGCAAGAAAACAAGAAAATATTAATCCCGAAATAAATATCTTTCTCTTCATCATAACACTACAATCCCGAACAAATTTTCATCTTTTCAAACAACTAAAGATTCTATCATAAAAACCAACTTTGTCCAAGTTTTTTGAGATATTGAATGTTAAATCTACCTGAATAATATAAATTAAAACCAATGATGAATATTACTTATCATTGGCTTTGTTTTTCACAGGAACATTTATAGATTGCGGCGAAACACCGAAAACAAGAGTATTACCAGATGATTCTCCCATAGTTTGTAATGCTCTAAGCTGCATAAGATTTGGATTATCATCGAGCATTTTGGCGGCATTTGCAAGATTACGCAATGCTGCGGTTTCGCCCCTAGCTCTTTCAAGAGCAGCCTGACCTTCCTTACGGGCACTCACAACTTGTGAGAATATTTCTTTGAGCTTGCCCGGGAACATAATATCCTTTACATCAACAGAAATAAGATTCAAACCAAGGGCTGCTATCTTTTCATGCGTTTGTTCGAAAAGAGCCTTTGAAATTTCTTCTTTATGCTCAAGAATCGTATCAATATCGCGCAAACCGATTATATTTCTAAGCGCTAATTGCAGTTCTAAATACATTGATCCAGAGGAACTTTGTACCGTATTTATTGCGGTATTCGGATCTGTTATTTCATAGTTTGCGGCAAGACTGACTTTTAATGTTACTCCATCAGAGCTAAGGACTTCCTGTCCTGGAATTGAGATAAAATTTGGCCTGATGTCAACTTTTATTACGCTATCGAAATATGGAAAATACCAATATTGTCCCGGTTCGAGAATCTTTGAAAACTTACCTTTTGAATATTTCAATCCTCTTTCGTACTCGAAAATTGTAACTCGCCTTGAATTAAATTTTATAATAATAACAATTACTGCTATAGCAATAAAACCATATAAATATCCCATATTAAATCTCCAAAAAGTTTTCCATCCCAAGGAATCCCGTTTCATCAGCGGAGGTCTGAACTACATAGCCATGTCCCGGTGCAATAAAGCTGATTCCGGGGGATGGAAAATAGTAAGGGAATCGAACCCTGTCTTGGTTTTAACCAAACCGCAGTAGAGGGTAAAACGCAGAACCATTAACAGTGATACTGCATATGGCCGCTTCCATCCCAGATACACTTTAATTTTCTCTCACTATCGTACAATTCACAAAAACAATTTCATGAAAAACTGCTTCATTAACTGAAATTGTACCCTCTGAAAGCATGAAGTCAAAAGTTTTTTATTAATAAATCCAGGGAATGAAATGATACTTTACTTTCTTGCAGTACTCAACGTAATCTGGATCTCGCATAAGGAATCTTTCTTCCGTAATTCCGCGAAGGAAATACAGTGTTGCCCAGCTGATATAACCGAAAAGAAACATTATATATCCTAAAGGCGACAAATTACCAGAGACTATTAATGGAATAAATGTCAATAACCAGTAGATATTTTTCGATGCATATCCGGGATGGCGAACAATACGGTACGGCCCCCATGTCACAATACCGCGATTTGTCAGGTTGCTTGCCCGGGTGAATAACGTAAGCGATGCTGATATAAGGATACCTGCAAATATCATAGCCAGAATACGCAAAATCCATGTAGCCGGATGGTTTATGTCTCCTCTCCAAATGAGGAAAAACGGATCCTCGAATGAACCGCCTAAAAACGCTACAGTCGCATTATTGAAAGGTGGATAACACGCCAGGCAGACAAACAAATGAAACGGCTTTGTTTCTACGTACCTGACTTTGTTACCCAAAAGCTTTGAGTCGGCGTGATAGCTTATGATATAGGGAATCGCCTCAATCATAAAAGCCACTGTTATAAAAAACTTGAACACAATGTCAAAATAATTAGCTGGAGAAACATTTTGTAATTGGAGATCCCTGAATATAGGTACAGCTCTGTTGAATCCATCGATAGCGGCGTTGATAGCTATTGGCCCATAAATCATCTTCACAATATAAAAGAAGATTGCGTGCTTTTCCTCGTATGTCGGTTTCAATGAGTCATATGAGTTTTCTGCTTTTGACGGCTTGAGTTTCCCACGCACAAAACGAATTATATAGCCTGTTATACGTACCGGATTCGAAATCCATAGTGACCTCGGCCTGATATAAATACATATCGGAGTAATAATGATCAGGTAGGCGGCATATACGTACCAGTAAATTTTAATAGCAGACACGCCATAAAATGTAACACTTAAAAAATACATATAATGCGGACTTAATGAGAATATTATCAGCACTACCCCATAGATAACAGCCGCTGATACCAGGTGACGTACCCCATGCTCTACAGTTGGTCGAGGCAGATTCGGATCGATATAACTTATGTTATATTGATTTGCCAGTTTCGGTAGTTCTGTTTTTTTCGTCTTATGTCTTCTCATAATAAAAGCATATCAAACTATATTTTCAGGCTATCTACACATTATTCTTGTTTAATACCTTTATACAAATATTTCAGCAAAAAGACAACAAAACTCTAAAAAAAATACAACCAAAACATTGTCGAATATCTTATGAGACCACTTTCATCTCTGTCACTATTTGTCGGGTTTGTGGAGATTGGTTAGTGTGAGCTTGTTTGAAAGCAGATACAGAAGATTCGTTCTGTTGCTTGAAAAGCTCGTTACCTGTAATAATTTCCTTTAATGCCTGCGTTTTCGTTTTAGCATTTTTTAGAAAATGAGCCGCTCTCGTGCCATATACTCCGCCGAGTAAAGCGAGTATTCCTATCCCGAAATCAATTACAGAATCAGCCATTTCCCATTCATCCGGCCGCTCCAGACCTTCCGGTGTTGCGGCCTCAGCTATCTTGAAATTCGATTCGGTTAAAATATCCTCAACGGTATCTGCTTGAGGTAATTCTTCAGGTAAGCCGTAATAAGATACAAATGCCCTGCTCTGTTTCTCTCCAAGCTGAGTAAGTGCCTGGATTTTTTCAGATGTTCCTTCATCTTTTGCACTTGCTGCTGTAATTGCCATTGTTCTGTTATGCAGCCATGCGTTTTGCTTTTGAACCTGGCTCGGAGCAAACCTTAGTGAATCACATCCTACAACAAACAATAATATACTTGCTGTTAAGATAATCTTTTTCATTTTGTTTTCCTTTCTTGTAAAAAAGTGAATACTTGTTAATATAATATCCTTACTCGATAATATTTTCTTATTAAGAACAGTGCGGTTATGGATATTGCAAAAAGCTTTCAGCCTAAAACAATATTGTTATGGGAAAAAGTTTCCGGCCATCCGGAAGCTCAACGTATTGTTAGTATGTTCCCTTCTGCAAATATCAAATTAATCGAACATCAGCGTTCCCCTGAATTAAATATGTCACCATCTGAAGCTCTTTTAGCAGGAAAAAGAACACTTATGATAGGACATGCTTCATCATTCGTAGGGAACTTCGATGGAAAGCTGGGCTCAAATGTCCATTGCATGCCTTATTACAAACTCGTCCCAATCTCTAACGGCTGTCCTTACTACTGCACATACTGCTATCTCGCATACGTCTATCGCAAATTCTCTCCATTTATAAAAATCAATATCAATTACGATACCATGTATAAACAAATCCGCAAAACTCTGGCTCATTCAGATTCTAACGCAAGTTTCAACATGGGTGAAATGCTCGATAGTCTTGCTCTTGATCACATAACCAACCTTACGTCAGAGCTGATTCCATTCTTCTCCGGCTTATCCAAAGGCTATTTGATGCTTCTTACGAAAAGCAGCAATATCGATAATCTACTCAAACTCAAACCGAATCATAAAACCATTGTCTCATGGAGTCTTAATCCCGAACACATAATCAACCAATACGAAAAAGGCACCGCAAGCCTCGATGAGCGAATTGAAGCCGCTCGAAAATGCCAGAACAAAGGCTATAGAATCAGACTAAGAATCGATCCGGGCATTTATTATCCAGACTGGCAAAGCGGCTATGCAAAACTAATCGAAAAAACTCTATCCGCAATAGAACCGGAAAACATTACGCTCGGCATGTTAAGGCTTTTACCCGGCCACTTTCAACTTGCTAAAAATGCTTATGGTAAAAACGCGACGAATTTCCTTTCCAATCAATTTATCAAAGGTGCCTCCGACGAAAAACTTCGCTATCCACCAGAATCACGCATAAAATTCTATCGCTTCATTATTGATACAATTCGCAGTTTCAACAAAACAGTTTCTATCAGCTTGTGCCGGGAAACGTATGATATAAGGAATATTTTCAAAGACCGTTGCGAACAAAATAAATGCAACTGTTTGATATGGTAACCATATATATTCAAAACTATTCCTATCCATATCACAAAATTTTTATATTTTTTGCTAAAGTGACTTATACTCATACCCGATACAGAAAACGTTGTCAAAACAACGAGAGATAGAAAAGGAATTAACAGCATCAAATGAAGACAGCACGCAGATTTGGGGACGTTTGCAAACTGCACTATACCCGCACCAAAAACTAATTCAGCGGGAGAAGTGTAAATATCCTGCACTAAAATTGTTAATCCTAATTTCAGGAGAATCTAAAATGACTATAGACTACGCTCTATACAAGAACAAATTAACAGAAGACACTGACCTTTACGCTGCAAGAACGCTTATAACCCAATCGGCAGACCTTGAAACAATCGCGGATCGCATCGTCGAGCAGAATTCCGTAGTATCGCGCACGGACTGTCTGGCAGTACTCGAAAGCTCGATTTCTGCGGTACAGAGTCTTTTACTCGAAGGTTATAGAGTAAACTTCGGCGGCCTGTTCGACCTGTTCCCGAAGATAAAGGGAAAGTTCGACAGCATGGCAGATCGTTACGATCCATCGCGTCACAAACTCGACCTTGCAGCGGCTCCGGGCAGCAGGGTACGCAAATATTTTCGCGATAACGCAACAGCGGAAAAGCTTAATACAGTTTTACCGACACCGCTCGTACTGGAATACGATGACCTCGGTTCAGGTACAAAGAACACAATAGTAAGTCTCAGTTCCATCGGGACAATCAGGGGCAGCCGTTTATCTTTCAACGAAGAAGATGCGACCGAGGGAATCTTTTTCGTCAGCACTATGAGCGGCGATGAAGTAAAAATTACTGCTATCCAGAGAAACAAACCTTCCGAACTGGTTTTTCAAATTCCATCCACACTGCCGGCAAATATATACCTCGAAGTTCGCAAACACTTCTCTGAAGGCGGCGACCTGAGAATAGGCAGACTTCCCTACGTACTATCACTTACAGCATCAAACAAGAAACCAAAAGGAAAAAAGAATTGATTAATATACCTCAACACCACAAAACCAACAGCCCTGTACTCAACGCAGTTCAGGGCTTTCCTTTTAACTCATATATTCATTATCCGCAGATTCACGCAGATTTACGCAGACCTGTCCTGAGCACAGTCGAAGGAGCAAAGCAATTTACAATCAAATCACTAATCACCAATCACTATTCACTAATAACTAAATCCTATTCCCTATTCACCAACGACTAATCACTAAATAAACCAAACAACGGAAGACAGTCAACCAAACGCTGACGCGCGCCGAGTCAAACGCCGACACACCGCCAACCAAACAACGACATTTTTTTAACTAAGTGCAGCCAATCGAAAACGAGGACAGACCCAAGACAACAGACAAAAGACATAAAACCAATTACGCAATACTCATCACGCACGACGCACAACGAACTATCACCCGCAGAGATGCTGAGAACGCAAAGAATATTTCTTTAACTTAAAACTAATAATTCAAAACTAAAAACTAATTGAAACCACAGATTAACGCTGATTTGCACAGATTAATTGAATTAAAACTCTTTACCCTATACGCTCCAAGCTGCACGCTAACACTGTCCTGAGCATAGTCGAAGGATCAACGCAATACCCTTCACGCACGACGCAAAACGAATTACCTCACGCAAAGTTGAAAATCAGCCTATGGCTGGCCGCAGAGTCGAAGATCCGGCTCAGACGGGCACGCAAAAAAATGAAAAGAAAAATCCTTAGCAATATTAATATAAAATTTATTCCTGACTACGCTTTTCATGACATTTAATTATTAAGGCGTCCCCAGATATTCTTGGGCATTATAACCTCTCGCCAAGTGTCCGTCATTCGTTTAACGCCTCACTTGTTATATAATCTATCATTCTTTTACAGCGTTTTCACCATGCATGATATTTATTGATTTACGGTTATTGGGTAAATAACAATTTTGTTTTCAGTTAACTCAATCGGTTTAAGCATAAAGGTTGGACTAACCACACTTTCTTCATAACTTTGAATTGTCTCATCAAATATACTTAATTTTCTTTTTTTATCTTGTAAAGAATTCTCAATATTACCAGATTGCTCGTATAAAGATAGAAGTGCAGATATTTTATCAAGTAAAGATTGAGATGATTGTTTTCTGGCCATTGCTCCAGCCAATTCAATTTCTTGAGTTATACGTAATTTAAATAGGAGCTCAGATACTTCATCTTTAAATTCCTGGTCTTTTATTTCCATTTTATCATTTTGTTGTTGTATTTGTTCTAATTTAGCTTTTACACCAATAATTTCAATTTCCACTAGTCTTAAATATTTTGTTATCTCATAGATATAGTTTTGGGCATCATCTTCATTTCTACATTGAACTTCTTTTGAATTGTTAACTATTTGCTTATCTGTATTTTCTTTTTGTTCAGTAAGTGATTTGATTTCCTTTTCTAATTCTAACTTGTTTTCTTTTTTTCTTTCCAAATCTTTTTGATGTTCTTCTTGGCGTAATTTGGCTTGATTATCTAGCCAACTGATAATAGTTTTTACTGCCTCTTGTGCCAACTCTACATTCTCAGTATATATACGAATTTCATAAGCATCCTTATCATTATTAAATTTTCTCTCATATATAGGTATATTAGAAGATGTTTGATTTTCTTTTGGAATTAAATTTTTCACTTTCTCATATAACTCTGACCCTGGTTCCAAATCAAAACCATAGTTATATTTTAAGTAAATAACGACAACGTAATTAAATTTCTCATAAATGTTTTGTTTTTCAGTACTATTTATTGTCCATGTCTTTGATTTAGATATTTCGAATGATAATCTATCTACTACAGTGGATTTTTCTCCAAAACATTTCACGGAAAAAAGGCATAGACCAATAAATATAACTAATAAAAGATATGTGAATTTTGTTTTCATAATTATCTCCTTTTCATTAATATTCATAATTATTAATATTTGTGTTTAATGACAAAAGACGAATCTCATTGCGAATATCTTCTGCATGGTTCTCTCCATCAGGTACCTGTGAAAATAAATTTGCAATTGCTGAAAGTTGAGATATTTTACCGGCTTGAGTAACCGACTTGTTAACTTGGTTTATTTTCCTTTCATCATTTTTAATATTATTTTCTGAGTATATTTTCCATGTTATTCCAGTTCCAATGATTATAAATATCCCTGCAGCAATAGAAGCCCAAATATGAAAATATCGTGTTTCTCTGCGACAAAAAATCTTCTTTTTTAAACCTTCAGGAAGCTCACATGGTTTATAACGTTTAAGGATCGATTCTATTTTATCTGAATTTGTCATAAGTGGCTCTAAATCTTAATTTTCTCCAAATATTCCTTCAACTTATCCATCGCATATCTATATCGACTCGTTACGGTATTAACAGACATTTCAACAATTTCTCCTATCTCCTTAAACGTTTTATTTTCATATATCTTCCAATAGATAATTTCCCTTTGTTTAATCGGAAGTTTTCTAATTGCTCTTTCGACCAGTATTCGTTCATCTTCATAATCTTTACATTCCTCTACTACTTCTAAAAATTGCATAGATGAATAATCTGCCTTAAGTTTATTCAAATGATTTCTTTTCTTAATGATGTCATAACATTTATTTCGAACAGCAACTAACAGATATTGTTTATATGACTGGATAGATAAATATTTCTTCTTTCTTAGAATTTCAATAAACACCTGTTGTATAGCATCATTTGCATCTTCTGAATCTGTTAAAATCACTAAAGCATATTTATATAACTCATTAGCATAATCGTTGTATGCACTCTCTATAACATGCAAAGATTCTTCATGATATTTCTGATTTTCTAAGGTCAATTTTGCATATCTTTCATATAAATATGTATCGTATATATATATAGACTATTAGAAATTACATATTTGTCTAAAAAAATATATATATTATATAATTTTATAAACATTCCTTATATAATGTAAAACACTGAACCATTAATACATCTCTAATTTGATAGAAGCTAATACATTACAAATTATAAACCAACAAGAATATTTACAAAATTAGAACAGAAATGGTAACTGGTTCATCTTGATTTTCAAAAAATACATCAATATTTGATGACTTAGGTAAAGATTCAGATGATGAAATATTTTCTATAGACTCAAAAATCACTTCTGATTTGGTATATTTACCAACAACACAATGAGGAAAAACAACTTTTTGTATCTTTATGTCCCAGCCTAAGTAGTGAAAAAAAGAAACAGTATATTTTTCTTTTTCATCCGCATTAATAGTGACTATTTCAGGAGTAGCTTGAATTGTAGCTTTAGTATTAATTTCAATAGGAATATTTATTTGATGTGAACATTCTGAATTGAAATTAAGTTTAATTACACCATTGTAATGTGATTTATATCCTGGCCCCCTAACTTTCCCTTCAATTAGTATTTTATCGTCCTTAAACACATTCGCTTTAAGGGTTACATATTCTAACGGTGGAAATAATTTATATTCATTGATTGAGATTTTTTCAATTTTATGTTGTATCGAGAGCAAACAATCAAAATCTCTTATTTCAGTTGGTTTAACATCGTTAACCTTTATCAGATTTGGTTGCCAGTACCAAGAAGGATAGACCTCACCAAAAATGCGAATTACTTTTGGAAATACGGCTTTATCTTTAGGGATAACGATAACATTTTTGCTGATCTTACCAGATTGACCGCTTAGATCTAACTCAATATTTATTTCTGAAGAATTGCCATCCAACTCTGGTATTGCGCATGAACAATCTGTTTTATAATTTTCGATATCTTCTGCCTTAAGGTCAAGATATTTGAGTGGAATAGGAACTTTAATAGATTCTCCTGTGTAGAATATTTTTTCTAGATTTACTTGTACTCCATCTTGTGTTTTTACAATTAATGCTTGTTCTTTGTTATCAAATGTATTTCTAAAAGAACTAATAAATAATAATATGACACATATTATTGCAGTAACTGCTATTGTTGTACATACTTTGATAACTTTCATAATTATTCCCAAAATATTTTATACGAAAAAAGTGCTATTTCAATAAAAATGATGCAGATATTTTTGGTGCCCTTCTTCTAATCAGTAAAGCATTTTGTATAGTAAGTGCATGTAGTACTCGATGATGTACTACTATCACAGTCTCCACCAGAACATAAACACGGCCATGCAGCGACATCCTTTACACTATATGCGTCTTGAAAATTACATCCACCTCCACCCTCAATAGCAGCACCACATTTCCATACATCTCCAGACACAGCATATTTTAAATCTTTGCCGCAATCAGCACCATTATCTGCTCCATAGCAATTTCCTGGGCATGAGGATTTTCCATCACAATCACCTTCTTTTTTACAAGTTTGTTTACATTCTCCACCCCAGATATTGTCCATTTTATCGATAGCATATGTTGCTGGTGAAGATAAATACAATGCAAAGACAAATACGCCTAAATATATAAGACACAAATATTTATTTTTAAGCATAGTTGATCTCCTTTCTTAAAAAATGTAAGTTATATTTATTATTGATATCTGCATCATTTCACTTTTTGTTAAATTTCAATCTCCAACCTATTAACAGACCAAGAATTAGACAAATACAAATTGGAAGATATACCTTGACAATTGTAGATAAGAATTGCGATTGAGTATAAAATGGTATACTCTTATTATCCTTGTTTTCTGTGATAGATGTTGAACTGGATTTGGATGAAGGTTTAGCAGTTGAAAGATTATTAATATCCTTATTAGTTGAAGTAGAAACATCTATCGGAGATTGAGAATCTGACCATAGCGCCTCAAGGTCAACATCTGAAAAAGGAGCAGACTTAAAAGAATATTCAATAGGCGGATCAAAAGTTAAATCTGCAACTGGAGTTCCTGGTAATACTCCCATGCCCTCAAAAGTAAAAGTTGAGTCACTAATCATACCAGTATTTGCTTCATAAAAATCTGTTTCAAATTCTCTTTTTGCAGTTCTTAATTGATTTTTCTGGATATTTAACTCTGTAACCTCAGAAAAACAACCAATTGGTTTCCATACATTTGAAATAACCTCTTCAATTTTATAATTGGTCTTATTTGTCTTCCATAGTTTCCCATCAGGAAAATACACTTCTGATTCGCAATATGTCACTTGGTAACCTTTTAATGGATCTATTACAATTTTTCGTTCACCTTTCCCACCTCGAATTGTAGAATAAGTTATTTCAATTAACTTTCTTTTTTCTTCTTCTACTGTTTTAATTTCAATTCGATCTTTAGTAGAATCATATCTATCTACATAATATTTAATTTCTTCTATAAAATTTGTAAAACTAGGAGTCCGTCGATCATGATTGAGTATATATGTGGTCAATTTCATTTTATCTATTGCAGGACCAATACTACATAAAGTAGTTCCTTCAAAATAGCTAAGCACATTTTCTCCAGTATAAATCCACTTTGAAGTATTGTTTTTTAATAAATCACTAGCATTAGAGTCTTCTGAGTGTATGCTATCAGTTCTCTTTTTGTCTCCCAGCTGATAGTAGTCAATTACTATATGATAAAATAATTCAATTTCATCATCCACAGATATTGTCTCCTTTAACTCAGAAGACATTTTCATATCAATTATCCGACTATTATTTTCTTCATTCCCCTTAATTACCGTTTCGATAACCATTAATGTCTCTTTATCTAATTGGGAAGCATAGCTTTCAAAAGGAAATACAATACAAGATAATAAAAGCACTACGATATAATTTATATGTTGATTTATTTTCATTCTAATGTCCTTTCTTTTATATCTTTCCCTAATATTATAATGAGGAAGGAGTTATATATTTCTTACAGAATCGACCGAGAGCAATACCTAATATAACAATTAACAATAAAAATAATGTTTTTTTAAGCATAATTAAAGAAGTAATCCATTTTACATCCTTACCAGCCATAATCACAAATCCTGAAAAACGTTCTTTAAGTTTGTTCTCAATATCACCTTGAATAAAATCCTTTCCATCAAATACTATTAAAGTACCATCATTTTTCTTTTTGACGAAAAGAAAATGTGTTCCATTGTCAACATGTAAAATAGCACATCTTTTACCAGGAGAAATTAAAGAGAATATATTTTTTAAGTTGTTAGTTTTAAAAACAATATGAGAAATATTCAATTTTTCCATATATTCACAAATATGAGATGCATTTGAGCCATTTTCAGAAATTTCTATGTTTGTTTGAATCTCATAAAGACTTTTATTCTTTCCTAACTCTTTTAATAGGTAAAAAACAGAACTGATAGCACAGGTCCTAGTGCCGTTTCTAAAAAATAAATTTAACATTTTTATAATTTAAGACTTGCGCGATGCATAATTGTGTATTATATAGACAGACAC
>JAFGPS010000125.1 GCA_016936075.1 Sedimentisphaerales bacterium
AGCGCTCCGGATCGAACTGTAGCTATCGATATACTCGGTATTGTTATTGTTGGATTCTGTGCCATAATGGGGCTGGAGACCGGAAAAGATTTTTATCTCAATATTGCTCTTGCATGGGCTTTGCTGAGTTTTATTGGAACTATAGCTCTGGCGAAATTCCTGGAAGGAAGAGATTTCGATGACTGATATCATAGGTTACATTTTAATATCGATAGGTATTTTATTTAATATATTCGGCTGTATTGGACTTGTTCGTTTTCCAGATGTTTACAATCGTTTGCAGGCTTCGACGAAGTGCGTCACTCTCGGTACAATTTTCCTGCTCATAGGCGTTGCAATCGTAAGTGCCGCGGGACCTATCGGTGCCAAAGCAATCGTATGTGCCGTTTTTATTTTGATAACTTCACCTACAGCCGCCCATGCTATTTCAAAAGGCTCTTACGCTTCTGGCGTAAAATTATGGGATAATAGCGTTGTTGACAAATACGGCGAAGATTTGAAGAAACAAGAAAATGTTAATTAATAAAGCCCGGCTTCGTCTTTGACTACGCCGCGGCGTTTTTCGTTTAACGAAAACCGGAGGTATTAAATTGCGTTACCCGAAGTTGAGAGAATTAAAAGAAGCGGTTGTAGCGGTTATCTCGCCGCGTTTTACAACGAGATTTCCCGCTGAACCATGTATCGTTCCTGAAAAATATCGAGGTAAACCTGAATTTAATCTGGATACTTGTATTGGTTGCGGAGCATGTGTGAATGTATGCCCGAGTCCTAATTGTTTAACTATGGTTGATGACCTTGAGGTAAATCCACCTGTAAGAAAGATTACACATCAAACATCAGCATGTATATTTTGCGGTAATTGCCATGAATATTGTACAACAGAAACTGGTATAAAACTTTCTAATAACTGGGACCTTGCGACACTGGACAAGGAAAGTCTTTATGAAACACATGAATATGAATTGCAGATGTGCGAAAATTGCGGCGCTTTGATTGGTACGAAAAAGCACCTTGTCTGGCTGTATGAAAAACTTGGTCCGTTAGCTTATACAAATCCATCGTTACTTTTAGCAAAGAGTGGTGAGCTTAACACTGAACCAGAAGATATTCACCAGCCACCTGCGGCGACAGTGCGCGAGCACGGCGGATCTGAGAAAGATGCCCAGGTCAGCGACTATATGCGGATACTCTGTCCTAAATGCAAATGCGAATTGAACATCCAATTGTAAGATGGATTTCGGCCCATGCTGAGAAACTGCAAAATTCAAAGGTTCTAATCATCGGAATAGGAAATATTCTTAAAGGTGATGATGCTTTTGGTCCGTTGGTTTGCGAGAAGTTAAAGGTCGAAAGAATTTCCGCTGAGGTAATAGACGCCGCGACTGTTCCAGAAAATTACATCCAGACAATTATAAAAAAAGCTCCGCAAAACCTTCTTATTATTGACGCAATAGATTTTGGTGCAAAGCCCGGCACAATACAAGTATTTGAAATTGAGCAGTTGAATTCGCTCGTAATTTCTACTCACACCCTCTCACCAAAAATATTTATAGACATGATTCGTCAAAGCATCAAGTTGGATGTTTTTATAATCGGGGTCCAGCCCGCCCAGACTCAATTAGGTTCACCATTATCACAGGAGATTCAAAAGTCAATCTTTGATTTGGTTGATATCCTTAAGGAAGCTTTCACTACTGGTATACAGCCAAAAAGCTAATATCTCCCGATTTTTTCAAAAATGTTGATTATAGTATTAACATCCTGTGGCTTGCTATAACTGCTTAAGATGAAAAGAATTATAAAATAAAAAGAAAAAACGGAGAGGGCGGGATTCGAACCCGCGGTACTCTAAAAGAGCACACTGGTTTTCGAAACCAGCTCGTTCAGCCGCTCCGACACCTCTCCGAGTTATAAACCTAAAACCGAAATATTCTGGTATTTGAGTTTAATACTTTCGAATTATGCGCATACTTTAATCTAATAGGAATTCGTTTTCAAGAAAATTCGGCTAAGAGCATTTGTGATTAGTTTGGTTCCTCAGGTGAATCCGAAGCCGGATAATAATAAAGAGGCTGATTGGGCTTTTCGCTTAAAGTGAAAAATCCCAGGCCATTGGAATCGAAACATATTGCTTCACCCTGAGGTTCGGGTATAAGTTCTATAGTTAAATACTCTCCAGGAAACACTCGCCACAATGGCTCGTTGTCCGGCCTTTTCCAAATCGAAGCACTGGTCGGGCCTCTGATGATTACCTGCTTGCCGTCAGGAGAGACATCACCTCCTGTAGCAAGTCCCCAGGGAAGAATTCCTGCATGGGCCATCTTTGTTGGTTTGTCTGTCGATTGAGGATAAGGTGCATGGTAAACTCTGCTGAATACATTGCGTTTTGTAATTATATAAATGTCTCCATTCAACGGATCTACCAAAAGAGTCTCTGAGTCTTTCGGGCTATCAGGGTATGTAAGTTCAATTACATCAGGAGGTCCTATCTTAATCTTTTTATCCGAAGTGTTTGAGTTTACATTCGGTTCCGGAATACGATAAACAGTTATCTTTGATTGTTTGCCTTCATTATCACCAATATCGCCAATATATAAATAATCAGAATTTTTATCCGGTCCCGGACCGATAGCAATATCTTCCCAATCACGGCAGCGAGCGTCTTTAATAGTAAAAGTTCCGAGAAGTTTGCCCGTGTAATTTATAGCATAAACTCTGGCGGAATTACCTGAATCGTTGTGCACCCATAAAATTGACTTATTTTTCCGGCTGGCGACAATTCCTGATGCTTCCTGGATAGAGCTTGTTTTAATAAATCCGATTTTTATGCCGGGCTTGAATTTTAGTTCTCTTTCCGATTCCGAAGCTGTGGCCGCACAATAAAAGACCTCGAAAAGAATGAAAATCGAATAGATTAATTTTGTTTTCATAGTTATTCCATTTCATAAGATTATCATATTGTACTGTTATTAAAAAATGGATAAACATAAAAAATATGAAAATCAAAAAAGCCCCAGTGTGTGGAGGAGGGAGAGGAAATGTGAGATAGCACAGGGGCTTGATTAATAAATCATTTTTAATATTTTTAAAAGAGCATTAAGCATTGTTGCTCAATAGTGTCAGTTGTTCATGTTCGATAGCTTTTCTTATTAGTCTTAAATCCAATATTCCAATAGGAGTATTTTCATTATTTACAACCGCTAATTGTTCGCTGCCGCTTTGTTCTAAAATCTTTGCTGCTTCCTTAAGTGTTAAGCTGTCTTTAATAAATGCATGGTCCTGTTTCATTACGTCCGCGACTACCATCCATTCCCAGCAATCACTATCCAGCAAAATATCTTTCAAGTGATCCAGTGTTAATATGCCCGCGAGGTTACCATTTCCATCAATTACCGGGCAGGTTAATGAATCACTCATCGAAAATTGCTGAACTGCTGTTGAAATTTTGTCAGTAAGTTTTAATGGCTGGATGTCACGCTTTACAGCTTTTTCTACAGTGAGTCGCTCCATTAAATCTTCCGCGGTAATATTTTTATCATTTTCTCCGGCAAGGCGAATACTGACTTTTGTCATAGCCGGCCCGATGATTTGGACAAGGAAAGTTGTTGCGGTTATTCCTGAAACAACTAATTCACCGAGTGAAGTTTCATCTGTAATTTTAATGTTACCTAAGTGCTGGCTCGCCATTATAGATAAACCGATAGCTACGCCGCCCTGTGCGAAAATACCGATACCACTGAATTTTTGAACTGCTACAGGCGCTCCGGACAATTTCGCTCCAATGTAACATCCAAGAGCTTTTCCAAAGCTTCGACCGATTACATAAGTTATAACAATTAACCACACCCAACCAGGCATATTTTTAATTTCAAGTCTTGCGCCTACCATAACAAAGAACATTACATAAATCGGTGTAGAAAAATTTCGGACAATAGCAAGAAGTTTTTCACATCTATATGGTGTGAGATTTACTAAAAGCAATCCCATAGACATTGTTACCAGAATTACATCCAGATTCAGCGCATTAGCCAGTCCGATGACACAAAGCAGCATACCAATTCCGATTGCCAGCATGCGATCCTGTTTTTGATGAACGTAGCGAAGGAACAAAACCATAATACCTCCACTGATTAAACCAACGCACACCGAACCGCCAAGCTCAATTACAATTCTAAGAATCTCTGGTAATATTTTACCGCCCTGGCCGATAAGCATTTCTGCACAGCTTGTTCCAACGCCGTAAAGTGTCATCGCAAGAGCATCATCTAATGCAACGATTGCGATTATAGTTGTTGTCAAGACGCCTCTTGCGCGATACTCCCATAAAACTTCTATGGTCGAAGCCGGGTCAGTAGCAGATGCAATTGCTCCGAAAACAATTCCTGCCGCAAGTGAAACAGCAAAATTATGAGTGATAAAAAAAACAATGCAAAATGTGGATAAAGCTACAATGAAAAAAGCAAGCAATCCTTCCCATAGTAGAATTTGAATGAATTGTTTGCCGTATTTTTTGAATGTTTCAAATTTAAGTTCACCACCTACAAGAAAACCTATGATACCAAGGGCAAACCAGGTAAAAGAACGAAGCTGTTCGATATTTTCGCTTTCCAACAACTTAAAGCCGCTTTTACCGATTAAAATTCCAAAAGCGATATAACCAACTACCTGTGGAATTCTAATCTTTTGAAAGAACCACGCACCCAAAGCTCCTCCTAAAACACCAATTCCCAGCAATGCAAGAATCCCGGGATGTATATCTATATAAGCCAATGGCATTACTGTTCTCCATCAGTTAAAAGGGAATGGATTGTTTTAGGGTCACGTGACTCGATGAGTCTTTCTCTGAGCAAAGGATTTTTTAAACGAGCGCTTATAGCGGCCATAGTTTTGATATGCAGGGCATGTTGATCTTTTCCCGCAAGAATCATAAAAATAATTCGGACGGGATTGCCATCCAATGATTCATAATCAGTTATATTTACAGTGCTTACACCAACCGCCATCATCAAGTTGGTAATGCTTTCAATTCGAATATGAGGTATTCCAATTCCAAGCCCGATACCGGTACTCATAAGTTTTTCACGCTGAAAAATTCCCTCAGTTACTGCCTCTTTATTTGAGATAGCTCCACTTGATGCCAGATTATCAATTATTGACATTAAAGCGGTATCTTTGTTATCAGTGTCTATTAAGGTTATATGGTCAGGATTGAGAATTTTATTTAATTTTACAGGTGAAAAAGTAATATTCTTTTTTGTAGAAGTCGAAAGTTGTTCATCAACCCATTTTTCAACTTCAGAACGTTTGAATCGCCATGTTGTACCAAGTTTACCGGCTGGAATAGTGCCAGATGCAGCCCAGTCATATACGGTTCTTTCAGACACTCTCAAAAACTCGGCAACCTCTTGAGCGGTCATTATTTCTGGTTTTTCTATTTTCATATGGAACCTTTAAAAAAAGAATTAAAAATGAACCAAACTGATTAAAATGTTATTATACGTAAATATTCGCAAAATACAACACTATTTTCGTAAAACGGCAATATGTTCATTGTTTTTGCGAAATAATACCAACATTACAAGACACGCTTAAATGTATTCCTATTAGAGTAAATACGCATTTTTTTAAGAAAAAAAGCCCCTGTGTGTGGAGGAGAGGGGAAAAGTGAGATAACACCGGGACTCGATTCAATATAATTAGCTTAGAGTATGCCTATCCTTATTCCTGGGCAGGGTAATAAAAGTTCGATTGAAATTTATTTATAGATATATAGTCTAAAGAAATTGCAGCCATTCTTGTTTGTAGGCAAACTTTTAATATTACGGCAGGAACTTCTTTGAGTTTGCAAGCTTCTGAGGCAAATAGTGTTCAATTACATAGTTGAGGTCATGCACTGCAAAAGCCTGTTGTTCAGCCCTGACTCCCATATCGAGCAACTGCCGAATCGCATCCTGCCAGGGTTTGTAGTGCTGCACAAAGGGATCATTCTTGAGTGCGTCCTTAGCTCGTTTAATATCGACTTCTTTGAGAGGATGCGTAGGAAGTTTATAGTCCACAATGTCCTGCGGAGTCACACCGAGGAAATGGGCATTGGGTACACAAAAGTAACGGTTAATATGAGCGGCGTTACCTGAGCCAACTTTTAGCGTGCGATAGATGTTGAACATTCCATACGGGTCGCAATCTACAAATGAATATACAGGTATCTTCAACTCATCAGAAAGTCGCCGAATAAAGCGTCTGCATGCACGTGTAGGCACACCACCCATAGAGACAAGTATGCAATTAGCCTTGCGCCAGTATCCGTGCTTTACCAGACGCTGAAACATACCGGCAGTCTCGATTGCGAGTACGAATTTCGCTTTGGTCTCAAACTTAAGATGCTCTACATAAATTGGTATTGAATATGCTCCCGAGCCGAATTTTGTGCAATCAATGAGCAATTTTTTACCTGTGTCCGTATCGCGATCAATGACAACAAGTTTACCAGCGACCTCGCCTCCCTTTTCCTCGGGAATAAATCCAAGCTGCTCGCGGTTAATCTCAAATAATGCTTCGATGTCATCAATAACAGTATCAGATTCAGGTTGTTCATCAAAGCGTGCATCGCCCCAGTTTTTAGATACATAGTAAGCCTCTCGTTTGGTCATGATTTCATCATCTTCGACGAGGGTTTTGGCTTGTGACATCATTCGTAAAGTCTGGGCAAAAGTTTTGACTGTAGCGACAGTAAGTGTGCGAGTCTTCTTCTTACCTTTGAGTTCCAGAAAACCTTTCTTTGGAAGGTACTTTACATTACTCAGTGAACGTAACGGGAACGATAAAGTAGGTTTACTTTTTCGTTGAATTTTAGAACGAACTGATGTAGCGGTTTCTTTTATTTGGTTTGTGAGCTTGCTCAAGATCGGCTCCTTTCAAGGACATCTGTTAGCTGTGTGACCAAAGTTGTTTCCTGACGGTCAGAAAGATCTAACATTTCTCGTAATGCAATAGCAATATGAGGAATATACTTCTGGATAAAGGCTTTTTTACGCTCGGATTCAGCAGCTTTTTTCTTGCGTTTTACGAACTTGGCCAGTTTGCGGCCACACTCTTGCAATGCAAGCCGTGTCTCTTTTATGATCTCGGGATAATGCGCAATGGCTTCTTTACTTTCTGATGTGAACGGAACCCACACCGAAGCCATATGAACCATTATAACAAGTGGTCCGGTTGGTAACGCACCTGCAGATTGCTGCAAAGCGTAATTGCGCCAACCTGTATCCATCACCGAGCGGGTTATAGCACAGGCAGAATGCTGGTAAAGCAGGGGGACTCGATTGGCAAAACGTAATACTCGAGCAAGGCCATCAGCTTTCAGGGACCCGCCATACGCTATACCGACTTCTATTTGAAAAGGATTGCCGCGATAAACAGCCGGCGGTCTCGTTACCGCGGTAAAGAAATCAGCTTCGATTTGCTTTTTCAAACCGGCCAGAAGAAGCTCTTCTCCAATAGGGCTAAGGCAATCTGTAGGAGGATTCATTATCTTAGTCTGATTTATAGCCTTAAATAAATTATCCGCCTCCTGCCTGGCAATGCGCGATGGTCGAGCACGTTCATATAGCTTTGATTTTTCGCAAATATTTTTGGCCACGGCCATACTAACTCTGGAAAACTCAGAATGAAGAAACGACTGTAGAGTATGTGCGTTAGTATCGTGAAGCATCTTTATAAGAATACCCAGTTCAACTCCGTAAGGGTGCGGCTTGATTTCCCTGGTCTGTTTCGGTAATTGTGTCGATGCACGCTTATATATATTTGTCTCGCCGTCCGGCATTACAAACTGAAGCGATACATGAGGATTAGCAATTGCGGTCTGCTCCAGATATTCTTCTACGGATTGACGTCCTTTTTGAAACTTGGCTTCCAGTTCAATTTCTACCTTAGTGCCATGTTTAACGGGCCACTTGATAACCTCATCTAAAATAATACGAGGCTCATTTTTCTGAGCATCAATTTCCAGCTCATAATGATGTGCAGAATGACTTCCGGAAGTCTTTGATGTAATAGTAATAGGTTTACCAGTTGTAAGCTGGCCATACATTCCAGCCGCTGATATACCTATACCCTGTTGACCTCGAGACATTTTAAGCCTGTGAAATTTTGAACCGTAAAGCAGTTTTGCAAAAATCTTGGGGATTTGCTTCTTTAATATTCCGGGGCCGTTATCTTCGATTGTAATCCGAAATCTATTTTCTTCCTCAAGTGCGGCGATTATAATAGAAACTTCGGGTAATATTCCGGCTTCTTCGCATGCATCCAGAGAATTATCAACTCCTTCTTTGATAGTTGTGAGCAGCGATTTACGAGGATTGTCGAAACCTAAGAGGTGACGATTTTTCATAAAGAATTCAGCTACTGAAATATCCCGCTGTTTTTTGGCCATGTCTTCAGCGGTCGAATAGCGAGGTTCCTCTTTTTTAAGAGATTCTTTAGTCGAAATTTTAGCTTTTTTTTGTAACTTAGATTTCGTTTTTACAGAAACCGGACGCACTTTCTTTGAAGTCTTCTTGGTTTTCTTACTTGCTTTGCTTTTTGATTTATTCTTTGCAGGAGAAGTCTTTTTAGATGAAGTAGAAATCCTTTTTTTCACAGTTTTCTTAGCTGCTCTGGTTTTCGTTTTTACCTGCTTTTTTTTAGCTTTTGTCATAGATTCGTCTCCATACTCATATGTAAGGCCAAGCTAAATGTCATAACTACCTTTTTTAATCCAACAATGTGGAATACTGACCCTTCTCAATAGCTCTTGTCATAACATAAAGGAACTTCTATGTCAAGTTTGCATTGAGGACACTAAAGCATAATCAGAATAAAAGAATTGACTATTGAAACCAGACATTAGTCTTGGCAGGTCCGTCTGTATAGATATTTCTATTAATAACAGGTTCGCAAATTCAAGTAATGATTTTTCAGTCCGTTGCTAATGTTTTTGGATAAAAAAGCCCCTGTGTGCGGAGGAGGGAGAGGAAAAGTGAGATAGCACAGGGGCTTGATTAAATTTAATAACTTAAAGTACGCATATATTTAATACTGGGCATGGTAAAAAATGTTCAAAAAAAAGTTATTTATTGTTACTTATTGAGAAAGACAATCAGCCTGATTTTCAGGATTTTATTTAAAAACTTCTTCAATAAGTCTATCGATTGCAATACTTAGATGTATCTCAGGATCGTATCTTCCTGATCTAAGATTACGCCTGGCATTTAGAACTTTTCTGATCCTTATCTCTGGAGCCTGGTTCTGCTCAGTAATTGTGCTGCAGGATATATTTTTTTCAATACGTTCTATAGTTTTCATGATTACTACTCCTAAAAATAGTATATATTCAGTCACTATATGAAATATCGGATTATGAAGCTGTTTTTAAGAACGAGGATTTTGCCCAAAATGGGTAAGCGTATTGCTTATATATACTCATTGTGTAGATTTATTATGTCCGATTTAAGATTGGAGTTCATCCAGCATCTGCCAGCGTGTATAGGCATATTCGAGTTGTTTGCTTAACTCTTTTAATCTTGTGGTGACAGCAGTAACTTCAGAGCTGTCTTTATAGAAATCAGGATTCCCCATAGCATCATGTAATTGCTTTTGTTCTGATTCCAGCTTTTCAATCAGTTGAGGTATTTCTTCAAGCTCTTTTTTTTCTTTATATGATAATTTGCGAGGTCCATTTGTTGTTTGCTTTTGTCTGACTTTTTTGGGAGCACCTTTTTCCTGCTTTATCTGAATCTCCTGGATTTTGCGGCTTTGTCTTAACCAGTCATCATATCCGCCGACATACTCTTTTATAAAGCCATTGCCCTCGAATGCAAATATGCTGGTCACTACATTATTTAGGAATTCACGATCATGACTTACTATCAATATAGTTCCGGTATAATTTAAGAGGAATTCTTCAAGCAGGTCCAATGTATCTATATCCAGGTCGTTCGTAGGCTCGTCGAGTACGAGAACATTAGAGGGTTTGGCAAACATTTTCGCCAGCAGCAACCGATTGCGTTCACCACCAGAAAGGTTGGCTACTGTATTGCGAGATTGAATAGGTGTAAACAGAAATTCCTGAAGATAACCGATTATATGACGGGGAATGCCGTTAATGATTACAGTTTCATTGCCGTCAGCAATATTTTCATAGACTGATTTTTCGTAATCGAGCTGGGCATGTAACTGGTCGAAATAGGCAATTTCAAGATTTGTTCCATGCCGTAAATTGCCCTGATGTCCGTTTAATTCTTTGAGTAAAACACTAAGCAGCGTAGTTTTGCCTGAGCCGTTAGGCCCGATTATACCAATTTTTTCGCCGCGCATAATCTGTGTAGAGAAATCTCGGATTATTAATTCGTCGCTTGTATAGCCGAACGAAATATCCTTTGCGTCAATCACGAGTCTTCCCGATAACTGAGCGTCCTGCTTTTGCATACGTACTGCGCCTGTAAGCTCTTTACGCTGTTTTCTCTCCTGACGCATTTTCATAAGAGCTTTTACGCGGCCTTCGTTACGTGTACGCCGAGCCTTTATTCCTTTGCGTATCCAGACCTCTTCCTGAGACAGCTTTTTATCGAAAAGAGCGTTCCTGACTTTTTCATCTTCCAGTAACGCCTCCTTGCGTGACAAATAAGTTTCGTAACTACAACTATAGCTTCTCAGTTGGCCGCGGTCCAATTCGATTATCCGTGTCGCGAGTTTTTTAACGAATGCCCTGTCGTGGCTTATGAATATAAAAGTTCGATCGTATTTCGAGAGGAATTCTTCGAGCCATATTATAGCTTCGATATCGAGATGATTAGTCGGCTCGTCAAGCATCAAAATATCCGGCTCGCGCACGATTGCCTGGGCCAGAAGAACACGGCGTTTCATTCCTGCCGAAAGATTCTCGATTTTCGCATCAACATCCAGTTTTATTTTTTCCGCTATCATCTCAACGTAACGATTTAATTGCCATCCATCTTCGATATCAAGCCTGTGCTGGAGTTTTTCTAATTTTTTCAATAAATTTTTGTTTTGTGGATCGGCAGAGACTTCGTGACTGAGCAGGTGACATTCAGCGAGAAGTTTGCCTCGTGAGCCGAATCCTTCAGAAATAACATCGAAGACGGTTCCTTTTAAACTTTCTGGAACAACCTGACTTAAACAAGTTACAGTAAGTGAAGATGCTTTTGAAATAACGCCGCTTTCTGGTTCGAATTCTCCGGAAATAAGGCGCATAAGTGAAGTTTTACCGACACCGTTTCGTCCCAAAAGGCATATACGCTCACCCGGCTCGACCTGAAAGTTCATATGCTCAAGAATTGGCGGCCCGCCAAAACCAAAGCTAACATCCTGCATTACTATTAATGCCATATTTTATATTGTACTTAAAAAGTAACTAACTCAAACTGATATATTCACTATGTCTTTCTCGCAAAGGCGGGAATCCATATAAAACTTATTGTACCCAAGTCATTATAAATGTTCGACTTTTGGCAACAAGCAGGAGATTCTATATAAATCTCTATAATTACACAAGAAGTGAATTATTAATAAGAGAAACATTTGAAGAAACTATTGTAAATCTTTATTATATCAAGATTAATCATGAGGTTGCGGCGGCTTGCGAAAACACGCAAAAAAGCGGGAAATGGGCGATACTGGATTCGAACCAGTGACCTCACGGGTGTGATCCGTGCGCTCTAACCAGCTGAGCTAAACGCCCTTAAAAGCCTATATTAGAACCCAAATGCAGGGTTTATGTCAAGAGCAATTCCAAATAGCCTCATTGTTATCTTATTTTTGCATAATTTTACTCTGAAGATTGACGAAAGCGTGCATCAATGGTAAAATAAATGGTTTGATAAAAAATTGAATTACTGGTGGAAGTAGCTCAGTTGGTTAGAGCACTGGTTTGTGGTACCAGGGGTCGGGGGTTCGAATCCCCTCTTTCACCCTTTTTTTAGCTATTTCAGTTGTCCGAAGCGTGTGTATGTACTTTTCGTGCCAGGCCCCGGCAACTTTCGCAATTGCATGCCCCGACAAGTCTTAAATGTGACGAGCCAGCCAATTTGCGTGTTTCAATGACTCTGGCTCCTTTAGTTTCCATTTTGCGAATCGCCAGTTTTGCTTCACTGATGTTATGAGAGCCGGTAGCATCGAGAACTATGGTTACTTTTTTATTCCTCTGGAGCAAACCCAATGCTGTAGCTTTTACTGCGCCTTCAAGTGTGGTTCCGACAATAACAAACTCGTAAGCTTTAATTTCACTGAGCAGCCTGTCGATACGCGGCTCCTCAAACGGATCGATGCAGCGTTTGTGCAGGATAATCTGGCTGTATTGTTTGAATAAATCTCTTGGTAAATCTGTATTGCCATCGGCGGTAAAACTCACTCTGTTGTTAACAAGCGTATAGTGTACTTTCCTCTGACCTTCTGTACCATCAATGCAATAGCCGACAATAGAATCACCATTATTATTTGCATAGACTTCTGCAGTTGAGACGATAGGAATTCCTCTTCTCCTTGCCCAGGCCATCATTCTTCTGATATTTGCCAGCACTCTTCTGTGATTTTTTACACAAGCTTTGCCGCTAACCAGCAAAAAATCTTTCTGGGTATCGATGTCTAACAAAATTTGCTTACGCCGAGTTTTTATTAATGGTAAAATCATTTTCGATTTCCTTATCTTCGCATTTGCAAATCATTATATATAATGAATACGCTTCAGCGAGTTATAGGGTTCGTTGATTATTTATCGTGTTATCGTATGCCCGACTTTAGTACTGGTAAGGCTATAAAAGAAAAATCATTCTTCACTTTAATGTGTTTTTTAATGTATAATGTCACAAAGAATTATTGATTTTCTTTATTAAAACAGGCTTTTTATAATTTGGTTACGTAATGGCACGAATAAAAAAAGAATATCCCTGGGTTCCGCTAAAACAGGAAGATTTAGATGGAAAATTTGACATGGTTCGGATTTTCGGACGTACAGGTCCGTTTCATATAGAAATAGGTTCAGGCAGAGGGACTTTCCTATTGAATCAGGCTCAGGCTCATCCGGGTGACAATTTTTTGGGAATAGAGTGGGCGAGTAGATATTACAGATATACGGTTGATAAAATTGGGCGATGGGATATATCGAACGTAAGGTTAATCCGTACAGAAGCGGCTTCGTTTATCGCTGATTTTATCCCGGATAATTCAGTGGATTGTTTCCATATATATTTTCCTGATCCATGGCCTAAAAAAAGTCATCGTAAAAGGCGTTTTATTTGCAATTCTAATTTGACAAATATGATTCGCTGCCTTAAAGAATCAGGACAAATTAGAGTCGCTACGGACCATGAGGAATATTTCGAGCAAATGAAATCAGTTTTTGCTCTGTCGCAGGATAAACTTGAAGAAATTGATTTTCTGCCAACCGCTGGCGCTGAAACAGGTGAATGGGTGGGTACGAATTTCGAGAGAAAATATTTAAAAGAGCAAAGGTCTATTTATACAATCGCACTCAAGAAAAAATCAACCATAGATTTTTGAAGCTTTGAACAAGAATAGTGTTATGGGCATCTTGCCCATGAAGCATGGCCAGGATGGCCAAGCCACGACGGAACAATTCATTTTGTTATAGGTTTTTAAGTTCTTCCATATAATTCGGTTATTTTGGCAAGTTGATTTGCGAGTTTGTTATTGATTTGGCTTTGTTTCAGCCGCCATTTCCAGTTACCTCGTATTTTGGCAGGGTGATTCATACGGGCCTCCGAGCCCAAACACAAAAGGTCCTGCATAGGAATAATCGTTGTTTTCGCGACAGAATTCATTGCCATTCTTATCATTTCCCAGGAAACATCTTTGCCGGAAACTTTATGGCCGAGGTATGTAAACAGAACATTTTTTTGTTTTGATGATAAATCGTTTTTAAACCAGCCCATCGTTGTATTATTGTCGTGGGTTCCTGTATATACGATGCAATTTTCAATATAATTATGCGGCTGATAAGTATTTTTACCTGAAGTATCACTAAACGCGAAATGCAGTACTTTCATTCCGGGAAGGTCAAGTTTTTTCAAAAGCTCTTTTACATCAGGTGTAATAAGGCCTAAATCTTCAGCAATAATTTGAGCAGAAGGAAAATGCTTGTACAATACTTTGAAAAAGTTTTCGCCGGGACCTTTGGTCCATTTGCCGCGAATCGCGTTCTTATCTTTTCCCGGAATCTGCCAGAACTTTGCGAATCCTCTGAAGTGGTCTATTCGGAAAATATCATACAGTTTCAGGTTTTGCTTTGTTCGTTCAATCCACCAGTGATAGTTTTTTTCTTTAAGTACTCTCCAGTTATATACGGGATTGCCCCAGAGTTGCCCTGTTTTACTGAAAAAATCGGGCGGCACACCTGATTTGAATGCAGGCCTTTTGGTTCTATCCAACTTGAAAATTTCCGGATTAGCCCAGACATCAGGGCTTTGATAAGCGACATAAATCGGCATGTCACCTATTATTCCTATACCAAGCTTGTTGCAATATTTTTTCAAAGCAAACCATTGTTTAAAAAAGATATACTGTAAAATCTTTTCTTTTTCGTAATCGGTTTTGACTAATTCTTTTGCTTTTTTGAGTGCGGCGGATTTTCTGTCTCTGATTGGTTTCGGCCATTTTGACCAGTCGGCAGTTTTATAATGCTTACTCAAACTTAAAAAGAGTGCATAATCATCGAGCCAGTTTTTATTATCCATGCAGAACTTTTCAAATGCTTTGCTTTCTTTTTTGAGCTTGTCACTTTTGAAAAGTTTATTGAATATTTCTACTCGAAACGACTCAGCTTTTTTATAATCGAGTACGTTTTCCGAAAAACCACTTGAATTTGCAATATCGCTTTTTTTGATATAACCTGATTCACAAAGTAATTCAGGAGAAATCAAACTGGTATTTCCCGCAAACGCCGAGAGGCAATTGTATGGCGATATACCCACTCTGCTATGCGGCGGGTTGAGAGGCAAGATTTGCCAGTAAGACTGTTTTGCCTTGCTGAGGAAATCCGCAAAGCGATATGCCTCCGGCCCGAAATCGCCTATACCATACTTGCCCGGAAGCGAAGTTATATGGAGCAATACGCCGCTTGTTCTTTTATTCATTATCATGATTCTCTAAAATGAGTCTTAAAATATTCCAAGTCCTTATATAATATCGTCAAATTATAAACTTATATTGATATAATTAAGATTATACAATATTGTTGAAATAATGAAAACAGTACAGGAATTATATAATGAGCTTGCGTATTATACATTATCACTTGGTGATGAGGAGTTTATACACCAGCATATAGTCGATGCTTTCGGTGCTCAAAATGCGGGCGAAAAAACAAAGCCAATTGGAATATGCTTTGCGCTGGCAGGATTGTATTTGTATCTGGAAAAGGATTATACCGGCAGGCAGGTTCAGCTTGCTCATATGCAAATGGCTAAAAAACGAAAAAAATGGCCCGCACTCGAGTTGCCTGAAAACAGGGGGGATATCACTATTGCTGACGTGCTGGATGCTGAGCCGGGAGAAGAACGCAGGGAAATGATACGGAAATGGTGCGATTCAGTCTGGAAAGCGTATAGCCAAAGTCATGATATTGTCGCTGCTCTGGTGAATGTTGTTTTATACGGATAAATATATTTTCATAATGTTGTTAAATTAGAGAAATTATAATTGACTTAATATGTAATCTATTTATATTGAGTTATAAGTAAACAGGACTATGGAATTGGTTCTGGTGATGAAAGGATTCGTGAAAAGGGTAATTTACGGTTTGAAATAAAAGGATTACCGAAATAAAAGGAGTTGGGTGTGAAATGTTTCACTTCTTTATTATTCACAAATTCTGATTTTAAGCAAAACTGCTGCGTCCGGGCTTTGTCTGATTAAATGTCGCGGCCGAATGGTTGTTTTGCAAAAATATATTACTTATGGATAGGGTGCTCGTGATAAAGGAAATCACGGTGTAAATATTAAGGAATATTGAAAGGAGTCGGGTATGGAAGCTTATAGTTTTTTAAAACGAGGTCTAATATCATTTATTATCACATTAGCAATTGCGCAGATATGCCTGGGAAATTCTACGATATATACAGGAAGTCTATCTGTTACGGATGGCGGCCTTACTGCATATGGAGCTTGGAATCATCCTTCTACTCAACTGGCATGGAAAGTTGATGATATGACAACGCCCGGTAAATGGCATTATACTTATTATCTTCTGGTACCATCCAAAGATATAAGTCATATGATAATCGAAGCTTCAAATGGTGATAGGCCGTTTACATCTGAGAATTTATTTTCTGTAACAAGCAGTCCGGATAATTGGGTAGGTTCAGTCGAGATTCAAAATTTCATGCCGGATAACAGCACACCTTATATGCCAGAAGAGATGTATGGAATAAAATTCGATGCGGCAAAAGGCGCTACAATTGTTACAGTTTGCTTTGATTCGGATCGTGGCCCGGTCTGGGGTGATTTTTATTCTAAAGATGGTTACTCCTCATGTAGCGGATGGAATGCACTGTATAACACAGGTTTTTCTTTGAATGATTATGACCCTTTTGCTCCGGCGGCGAATGGTTCTGTGCAGAATCATCTTCTTGTTCCTGATTCGTTTATTCCTGCACCGGGAGCGATTATACTGGTTTGTATTGGTACCGCTTTGACTGGTGTATTGCGAAGAAGGCAAACCATATAACTGGAAATAACTTGAGTCGGAAACTGAAACTTACTCTTTAGCAAGTAATTTATCAAGAAGACTTTTTACAAGTTCCAAAGGAAGGCCCATTACATTTGTCATGCTGCCTTCGAGTTTTTCGACGAACTCATCGCCGGTTTCCTGTATTGCATATGCGCCTGCTTTGTCTTTCCATGTGCCTGATATGAGATGTTCTTCGATTTGCTCTAATGACATTTTCTTAGGATAAACAATAGTGACATCATTTGTGACAATTTCTGTGTTATCATTTATTCTGATAAGAGCTATACCTGTAATTACTTTATGAGGTTTGCTGAATAGTTTACTGACAATTTCCTGTGCTTCTTTTTCATCTTCCGGTTTGCCAATGATTGTGCCGTCATAATCGACAATAGTATCGGCTCCGAGAACGATTTGGTCTGGATAATTCGGAGCAACATCTTTTGCCTTTGCAAGAGCGAGTTGTTCGGCGTATTTGCAGGGTTCGACATTATTTGTGGGAAACTTCGATTCATCAATATCGGATTTTTCAATGATTAAGTTATAACCCGCCTTTGTAAGAATTTCTTTTCGTCTTGGCGAAGCTGAAGCTAAAACTATTTTTTCCGTATGCTTTCCCTGCATTTTATCATTTCCGTACAATAATTATTAATTTGTTATTTGCCTGCAAAACTCTATGTATTCCTTTTCTATTTTTTCGAAATCATCATCAATATACTGCTGAAATAATTGTGTGCCTACGATATGGTTCCAGAGAATGGTTCTTGGTAAGTTTCTGTTCATGGCAATTTCTTTGCTCACATTATCGAGCGGCCATTTCCCCAAAAAACCATCTGTCATAAGTTTATCATAAATATTACGTCTACTGCCATGATTATATTCGCGCAAAAAACGTACAAGAGCATATGACTGGCTATAAAAAGCTGATACCGCCTGAGCCTGGTCGCTTGCAAGTACCTGGCCTGGATTAATCGCAGTCAATTCATTCAGCGAAATCATGGTACCGGAAGAAAGAGTTTTTTGTAATGCATCGAGCCTGTAACTGTTTTTGTAAGGCTCAAAATAAATTGTACCGTCTTTATAGCTGTAAGTTTCAAAGAGCATTGCAACGCCCTCATCGAGCCAGCTTGGTAAGCGATATTTAAAATGCCTGCTGCTGAATTGATGCCAGCCTTCGTGCCCAATAGCAGATAAAGTTCTGTTTGTTCCAATATTATAAACTACGCATGAGCCGTTGTGATAATACGCACCTGCTTTTATTTTATAAAATATTTCCGCCTGATCGCCTGCAAACGTCCATGTAAAGTGCTCCCACTGTGTGCGGCTTGCGAAAAGATAAATCGTAAATTTAGTTGAGCTTATTACAGGTTCGGGTAATTGGTTGTTATAAACATTGTATGCCGATTCAATAAATGCCGGAATTGTGCTTAATAAGAAACGATCCATCAGGGTTGTGAAAACCTCATAGTGCGGCGTAGAAATTTTCAAACCCGGGCCGTTTTCATTTTGCCAAGGTTCGACTGATTCCAAATCCGGTAAGCTTTGTTTTTGCAGGTATTCAGCAATAATACTATTGTATATTGCGATATTATCGGAGCTGTCGTTATTGGATGGAGTTTCTTGTGATTTGCAGCCTGTCAGGCAGACAATAAATGTTAGGAAAATGAAAAATGTATATTTCACCGCATTCCATCCGACAAAAAAAGTATCTGTATAATCTGAAGTTGCATTTATAATCGACTTAATAGTATTACGACTCAATTATATTCCTGTAATATACAGGAAATTTAGCTGCCTTGTTCTATCCCGGAGATGTTTTCATTTTAAGAGCCATTGGTGAATAAACGCCGTGATAAGCCAGACAGCGAAACCTGCACACAGAGCTATCATCATGGATACATGCTTCTTGAAGCAGATAAAACAGGTAAGAAAAAATAATAATGTCGGTAAAATTCCAAATAACGCGCCTTTTGTATAACTGGCCATTAATGAGTAATCATCAGGGTTATCAAGGTATAGCCAGATAAGAACTATCAAACCTGTTAAAGGCATCACAGCAATCAGACCTGCAAGGGAGGGAACTTTTTTTCCTATCCCTGTACATAGTGTAATTACAAATAAGCTTATTAACAACTTGATAATAAAACGTATTGTAAACATTTCTTTATTTAGGCGGTTTTCTGTTATTCTGACAGAATTGTCCCATAAGCTCCATTGCTTTGTTCATGTTCCCCATTGAGCCATCCATATTAGCGTAGGCATCTACAAGCTCTAATAATTCCGGATCAGGTTCAACTTCGCCGTAATGATGAGCGGAGTTTACTATTCCCGCATCCAGACCATATTCCATTGCTTTTGCGACATAAGCTCGGCAAACACCGATTTTCCTGCCCGGTAAATCACGAACGCTATTACTAACACCAAGCGAAAAATGAACACCTTTCATTTTCGAATCGTTTTTTATCTTTTTAATAGTCTCGAAAGCTCTATATGTGTAACCCGGCACATCCGGCTCCATAGGCATATCTATCGCAAGCGGAAACACAGTCGAATCAAAATAAATCTCCTCAGGTTTGAAACCATATTTGGTTGCTTCATCGAATATTTTGTTTGCTAATTCAAAGAGTTCATCAATTGAATGCGAGCCGCCGGGACCTGTTGCGGCGTCTTCGCTTACTAAAAGTCCTATGAAAGAAAAATCGTATTCCTTCTTTAGAGAAAACATATTTTCCATTGTATATACTTTTATCGAATTAATAAGCGGCGGCTTTACGTTATCACTTGTATTGTACCATTCTTTAAGTCCAGCCTTTAGCACATCATCGTTACTGCTGTCTATGCAAATTGGAACACCTTTTCCATATTTACTTACAAGTTTGGTATATTCAATCATCATATCGACTGTCTGTTGCGGGTCAGTATCACCAAATGCATCAAGATTTACGGCAATATAATTTGCTCCATCATCAGCCTGGGATTCAATCAGGTTCTTAATGTAATTCAGGTCTTCGCTTTCGTTTGTATAAGCATTGGGGCCGAGTTGGACAAGCTGGTGCATAATCTTTGCTGTCTTTGGTATCGAGGCGTGTATTGATTCACCGATAGTTATAAGCGATTTTTTCATTTTATAGCAATTCCTTTACAGTTTTTATTGTGGATAACTTGTTGATAACTCTATATCTATATAATAAATCAACCTTTTATATTAGAAAAATATATGATACAAGAAAACCATTTTCTTATATATTACGAATCAAAACAAACTATATGTTGCTATTTTACCATAAATACTTATATATAAAGAGTTTACTGAAATCATTCGTTAATTTGCTTTTTAATAACAAAATCCTCCTATATATACAATTATTTCTATGTAAATACCTGCCTATATTTACAGGGCTTAGTTAGCAATAGGTTTAGGTGGATAATTTATTAAATATTATCTACTTTTTCCTATATAATTTATATAAAGTTTATATTTTCTTTATTAACAATCCCTTATCAAAGGAAATAATTTTTTGTTTTAGTGCCTTACATGCCTGGGAAGGATCGTGAGCTTTTGTAACTGCATTGCATACTGCAATACAATCTGCGCCTGCATTCAAAACCTGCTCGACATTTTCCATAGTAATTCCACCAATCGCGACATGGCCAACCGGCTCTTCTGCCAAAAATGTAGTGGCTTTATTTACATAATCCAATCCAACAGGTTCAGCGGTAGGTTTTGTTGTTGTAGCAAATACTGGCCCCAAACCGACATATGTAGGGTATTCGTCACATGCACTTTTCAGTTGTTCGAGCGAGTGCGTGCTTTTGCCAATTATCATCGGTTTTTGTTCGAGTTGTCTTACGCATTCCAGCGGCAAGTCGTTTTGTCCAAAGTGAATGCCGTCAGCATCTGATGCAATTGCAATATCGAGCCTGTCGTTTATCACACTGCAAACTCCATTGTCCCGGCATATCTTTACAAATTCAATTGCGGCGGCGAATAAATCATCATTTTGCATTTGTTTTGCACGAAGCTGGATACAGTCCGCGCCGCTTGTTGCGCATTGTGAAGCTAAAGAAAGAATTTCAGCCGGATAGTTGCTTGTAATTATAATGTAAAGATGGACTTTCCTATATTTTTCCAAAGGCTCGCTAATTAAAACTATGTCTTTCTCAAGAGTATATGCGGCGTAACGCAATTGTTCAATCTGTTTTGCAATGGCTTTGTTATGGATCTGAATAACTTCAGAAAGCACACGCAAGGCTTCGACTAATCTTTTGCAACCGGCTGTAAGGCAATCTTTCAAATCATTACGGCTGCTTTGAGATGCAATAACCTGGCCAACACCAACATCTGAAAGTGTATCACGTGATGATATGAGCCTGTCCGAATCCAGTTGAGCTATTGAGTTGCAAAGTTGATGTCTCAGTTCTTTGACTCGTGCGCTCAAAGATTTTGAATTCAGTGCAAATCTGCAAAATTCCTCGATTATCCGCAAAGCTTCCCTGGCACGATTAAAATTTGCATCTATTATTCTATAAACTGCATTATCCATAACAATGCCAATTATATAGTTCAAAGCTTGTGCTGAACAGCCCAAACTGTAAAACAAATAAAATGAATTTTATTCCAGATATATTGTTCCTTTTAGCTTTATCGGTGGGATTTGGGGTAGTTTTTCTTTCAGGTCGTCTTTTTCCAATGCGAAGGAAGGAGCGATTTCTATTGTACAATCGACTGAACCGTCCGTTTTTCGAGGAACTTCGATTCCTGAATATTCGAGCCATTTAGCTGCCCTGTCAATCATCATCTGATGAGCACTTTTGGCACTATCAACTCCAGTAGCGTTTTTTACTGGCGCGAATTCTTCACTTCGGATTGTTTCAAGAACAATAGAATTTGAAGCTAATGGTACTGCATCAAAGATGAAGCTTTCCAACTTTATTCCCTGTGATTCGGTCTTATGGCCATTCTGGTCTATATGAGTAATGTTTTTAACTGCCCGATGGAGGGGCAGAGAAACACTTTTTGACGCAAATTTTTCAAGGAAATTGCGATTAATAATATGTATAGCAATACTGCCAAGCTCGAAAACCAGTGCATTATCTGAATTACGTTTAATCGCAAGCTCGTCAGGAAGGTCGCTATATTCGATAATGTTTACTTTGCCGTCAACAAGGCAGAAATTGCCGAGTTTTTCTTTTGGCCCGGTTTTTATGAGTGCTTTTGATGACATTTCAGCTTCATCGAGAGCATGTAAGCCAATAAATAGAGGATCGAAAATATTTATCAGTGGATTATCAACTTGCCAGTAGCTGATATATTCTATACCTCTGTTTTTCATGTCTTCAATGGCACCGCTTTTATATAAAGCTTCAATGCAGCCGCCATGTCCGTCCGGCGAACAAGCTATTTCACCTTTTTCTGCAAGCAGGATTTTACCTTCAGTGCTGAAATTTGGTAAGGTTCCCTGTTGAAAAATGAAGATATTGTCTTTTTCGAGACCATAGTAGTTATTAGATTGGAAAATTTCAACAGTTTGTTCGTGATTCAATGGGCTGGTCATAATATACCACGGGCAGGTGGTTTTATATTTTGATGAAGTAGCTGAAATATTTTCTGCAAAAATCTGAAAAAGAGTTTTTTTTCTGATTGGACTGATTGGGAAATTACCTTTTGGCCCATCAAATCCAAGACGTGTTCCCTGTCCTCCTGCTACGACAAAAGCCGCGACTTTGCCCTGACTGATCAACTTTTTGCCTAATTCTAAAGCATTTACATATTTTCCCTGTAATCCTGAGTTTTCTGGTTCTGATTTATAGTACGAAACAGGCTCAAAATCGGTGTTAATCAAAGCAGAAGGAGTATTTCTGACAAAGTTCTCGATCCATTCTTTAATTTTTGAAAAGTCAAGCAGTTCAATTTGTCCAATTAATCGGTCTTTCTGGTCTGAATTCAACTCATCCCAGAATGACAGAATTTGTTCTTGATTGTGTTTTTTCAATATTTGTAAGGTTTTTTTATAAATTTCAAGATTGCTCATAATAAAAACTCCATATATAAAATATGCATCATAAGGAATTCTATGAAATTTTCAAGAAACTAACAAAATATTCATAATTTTACTTGACTGGATTAACATTATGTGCTAAATTTTACGATATAAGTAAATGAAGGTGGGTTTATAAAAAATTAGTTTATATTTATATTGTATTAAAATTGTCATAATAATTGATGAGTCCCGATTTCATATCTTAAATCCACTTGCCGGGAATAACGCTTTTTAATTGTATTGTGTTTAATTCAAAGCAGGTTAGTGTAAAGGTAAATTTAATTTATCATTTCTAAAAAATAGTGTGTTGAGACAAACCGTATTATCGAAACTTAAACGGCCGTTCTCTGGAAAAATAATGTAAAATGTAAAAGGGATTCGTATTTCGAGAGTGTTGGGTGCTATAATTTTAATGTACATCAGGCATTTTCATAACAAAATGTTAATTTAAACGTAATTCCAGGAACGACCGGATTTACGAATCTTACTTTAGTGCAAAGGAGACAAAAAATGAAGAAAAAAGGCTTTACTTTGGTTGAGCTGCTTGTCGTTATTGCGATTATAGCATTGCTCATGGGTATTCTTATGCCCGCACTGGCAAGGGTAAGGCAGATTGCCTTCAGAATGGTTTGCGGTACAAACCTTTCTGGACTCGGCAAAGCAATGCTTATCTATGCCAACGATTATCAAGATGAGTTACCTCGTGCAGGTGGTAGAAATGCAAAATGGAACCCGGTAATAGAAAAATTCGCAGCTAATAATCCACTAGAGGCTTATAATGGAAAAGCTTCGATTACATCCTCTTTCTATTTGCTTGTAAAATATGCAGAAGTTACAACCAAGTCATTTATTTGCAAGGGCGATTCTGGTGTTACAGCGTATGAACCAGAGGATAATGCTATTGACGTAATTGAACTTTGGGATTTCGGCGAAAAGCCGATTGAACATTGTAGTTATTCTTATCATATGCCATACCATTCATCAAATTCTTTATCTAAGAAGCTTCCAACGTATCCTCTGTCAACATCAAGCGAACCAGGTATGGCAGTAGCTGCTGACCCTAATCCATGGCTTGACACTGCTGCTGCGAAAACAGAAACTGATTTTACTGACTTTAATCCTGATGGCGCAAAAGATTTAAAGCAATTGGGTAACTCAATTAACCATCAGGATGAAGGACAAAATGTTCTTTTCCTGGACGCCCATGTGACCTTTGAAAATTCATCAGCCTGCGGTATTAATGAAGATAACATTTTTACAAGAGCGGTTAGTGATATTGATAGAAAAAAGGGTTTATATTCTAAAAGCGGTGATCAGACTCCTTTCTCAAGATCAGATAATTTTCTTTCTATGGACTTCGGTTCATCGAAAGATAGAGCTTGCTTCACTGCTGAAACTCCTGTATGGATAAATGGCCAGATGGTCGAAATCGCACAGGTTACTGTTGGACAGAATGTCGCTGCAATGTATAATGCTTCATCAACAGCAGTTTCAGTTAAAGAGCTTGAAGAGCATGGTACTGGAATGAACAGATGCTATGAGATGACTCTTGAAAGTGGTAATACAATCAGAATCGTCCATTCACATTATTTCATGACAGCTTCAGGCGACTGGAAAAGAATTGACGAGCTTTCTGCTGGTATGCAGTTAGAGTCAATGAATGGCGCTGTTACTATTAAGAGTGTTGAAAAGAAAGTAATGCCATTCCTGGGTCAGTCATATAACTTGGTGCTCAATGGCTCAGAAAGCTATTTCGTTGGTCAAGACGGAATCGTTGCTCTTGATTGTAGCCAAAAAGTATGGGAAACTCTTGAAGATGCACATCAGTAATATTTCAAGTATTTCTTAATATAGATTAATAAAAAGCGGCCTTATGCGAAAACATAGGGCCGTTTTTTTATTTTTAAATTAGCGTCTTAAGTTTTATACTCAGATAGTTTCCTCACTACAACGAAAGTATTGTTTTTTAATCATACTTATGGTAGTTTAATATATTGAGATTGGATTGTAGTCAGGTAATTAAATGAATTTACTTAAGAATAACTGTATTGGTGGATTGTTCAAATCGAAGTGGTTTCCGCTTGTACCGCAATTGTTTATGCTTGCTGTTTTCATACTGCTTATCGCCGGTGGGCTTGGAATAACCGCAAATAATCCGGATTTTATTTATAGGCTCCGATATACGAATCTCGCAAATTTGATTGTCTGGACCCTATGGTGGCCGTTAATAATCATAGCCGCAGTATTTTTAGGCCGCTTCTGGTGTACCGTGTGTCCTATGGAATTGATTACATACTGGACGTCAAGAATAGGTCTCCAACAACAAGTACCTCAATTTCTCAAGAGCGGCTGGATTGTAACAATTTTCTATGCAGTTATCTGGATTGTGGGAGTGCAGGTTCTGGCGATTAATCGAGTTCCTCATCAAATGGCACTCTACATGATGTTCCTGATAATCGTAGCTGCTGATATTTCACTGATATTTCAAAAACGAGCGTTTTGCAGTTACGTCTGTCCGATAGGGCATATGCTCGGTTTATATTCACTGATATCACCATTCGAATGGCGGGCTGATGATTTATCTACATGCAAGAGTTGTAAAACAAAGGATTGTGTTACAACGAAGAATAATTATCAACTAACCAGCCGCTCGTGTACAAGCAATCTCTACCCTGCGACAATTAGTGACAATCGAGATTGTTTATTATGCACACAATGCTTGAAAGCATGTCCTAATAAAAATATTAGATTTTCATCACGGCGGCCATTTATGGATTTTTTCCGCGATATCAATTTACGTCCAGCGCAGGTCGGATTCATCATGCTGATTGGCGCATTTGTAGTATATGAGATTCTTTCGGAGTGGCCCGTATCCTTTGGCATTATGATGTGGTTGCCCGAACATATTATTAGTGCTCTTGGAATCTCAGGGCCGATGGTTAACTTTGTCTGGCCGGTTATTATGTTTATTATTTTGCCAGTTCTTTTGTTATTGATTTTAGGAACTCTTGCTAAATTATTATCAGGTTGGAAAGGAATACCTTTCTTCGCTACCATAAAGACTTTTGCTTTACTTTTGCTTCCGACGATTGCAGGCGCACATATAATCAAATCCATACTCAAGATGTCATCTCATATTCCATATTGGAAAAATGCAATCTTTGATCCGAAAGGAATGGAAACGGCACAGAATATAATGGCAGGGGGGATAGTTTTAAATAATTCCGTAACGAATGCAATCAATCCGGTTGTAAGTTTTACAATAGTAGCAATTTTACTCCTTGCTCTGGCAGCTACAATGTGGATTTTTTGCCAATCTAAGTTCGTACAGAAACACCATTCCGGTGTAAAACTCGTATTGCTCTTGAGCGTGCTGGCATACTGGACCATCTTTGGTTTGGCGATATTCAATTGGAGATTAGGCTGATAAGAGTATATAGGTTATTTTTTTATTTACATTCAGCAGGCTTTTTTATAATATGTAATTATAGATTTGGGTTTGTTTGAAATCGAAGAAGTAAAGCGTAAAAGGGCAAATTAGATATGCCAATCAAAACAAGATTTATTATTGTTTGTATTCTCATTTTACTTGGGGCAGTTTCATTTTCCTATTGTGCGTTTTACTATCCCAAAAATACTTCATGTTCATCAGCATTTACAAGCCCTGATTCTGGACAAGTTTCAACTTCCAACATAGAGCAAAATAAACCAGCCGGATCTTCAGGTAAATCCCGACCCAGAATGGGAGCTACCTGATAATCTAAAGAACAGACTATGGTGTCCATAGTCAATAAAGCAGCAAGTGTACTTTTTCCTCAACTATTTGGACGAGTTAAATATTTGCTTATATAATTCACTATTTTTCAAGTGCTTTGATAATCATATCTTTTATATGCTCTTCCAACACATCAACTTCTGCTCCTGAACCTATGTGTGCATTTTGTATAATACCATCCGAGATAATAATAACAAATGGAATACCTGTACCTTTATAAGCTTTAAATGTTGAGCCGTCAGTATCGAGAAGAACAGGCATATTGTATTTATCTTTTTTACAGAATTCTGCAACCGTATCAGCATCTTCTTTCACATCAATAGCGTAAAAAGCAACAGGTTTATTATTTTCCTGTGCCCATTTATGTATGGCTTCCATAGCAGGATGAATTTTTCTACATGGGCCGCACCACGTAGCCCAGAAATCAAGTACGATAACTTTTTCTTTAACTTTCGATAAAGTAATTTTTTCATTACTGCCAAGCACATCAAGTGTGAAATCCGGAGCAGGTACACCAACTACACCAGCAGCGGGAGTTGTATACTGAATACCTTTGTCTTTATCCACTACTATATCTCCCGGCTGAATATCTTCTTTAAACATATCATCAGGCAAATCGGGATTAATTTTTACTGTCTCTTCTTTAATATTGTATTCAAATGTGGTATTGAGCTGTCCATTACGATAGTTCTTTAAACTAAAACTCGCAGGTAAATAAAATGTTTTGTTACCAACATCATATTTCAAAATCTTGCTTGTAGTTGTTTCTGAAGCAAAACTTGATTCTTTATTAGACTGACGTACTTTTACAGGTAAATAACCATTTTGTACACTGAATTGCATTATTAATAAATTATCCACCTGATCTTCAGGAGAAGTTTTCAATCGCTGCTCGATTGTTACAACAGTTAATTCTTTTCCATTTTCAGTAACTGATTCTACAGATGCAACCTTATCATACGGCGAATCTATTTTATCAAGCTTGTACATAAAATCATTGCCGCTAAACTCCCATGGATCCTGTGTTGGAGGCCTTATATCACGATTTTCATTTGTTCCCAAAACTACTGTTTTAGGATTGTTATCGGAGATTACTCTCAGCTGCTCTCCATTTTTGATATAATGATAATAATCGTTTGTATCTCCAATCTTTTCATAAACAAGTACTTTATCATCCTTAAAAGCATAATGCCCTTTGTATGTCATTTGTTTATTATATGACCTGATGTATTCGCATTCAAAAGAGTTAAGCATTTGGCGATTAGTAGTGCAACGTTTCGCTATCATTGCAAGAGTTTCTTTGTCTGAATCTGTTAATTCCGCCGCTTTAAGAAAATAGCTATTCATTAAAAATAATAATCCCAATACGCTAATCAATTGTATCATCTTTGCTTTAGTCATTTTGAAAGCCCTTTCATAAAAAAGCAATAAGTTTACTGATTTATACCTTCATTTACTATAAAAGACGTGGACACAAGAATTTTGTTACACTATTTTTAGCAAAAAAAATGAAAATGTGCAAAAATAGTTCAATATGATTGAACTATAGGGTTTTAATTTTAATAGACACAAAAGTGTAAGATTTGTATAAATTACGCTTGTAGTTTTTCTACGATTATTTCGGATGCTCGTTTCAGTGCTTCTTCAATTTTTTCAGGATCCTTGCCTCCGGCCTGCGCCATTTGAGGTCTGCCGCCGCCACCGCCGCCGACTATCGGTGCGATTTCTTTGATAAGATTACCTGCACTGAGACCTTTTTCGACGAGGTCGTTTGTTATTCCTGAAATAAGTGTAACCTTGCCCTCTTCATCAAATCCCAACACTATCGCTGCTGATTGCGCTTTCTTCTTGAGCATATCGATTGCTTCTCTTGCCTGATCGATTGTAACTCCGGATAGTTTTCCAACAATAACAGAGCTTTCGCCTATCTTCTGACAATTGTCGAGCAATTCTCTTGCCTGAGACAATCCATCCGAGCCGGATGCTCTCGATGCCGATTTAAGTTTTTTGGCAAGCTCTTTATTGTTTGCAATTAATTTCTCAACTCTATCGACAAGCTCGTTGGATGGAACTTTCAGTATTAAAGAAAGCTGGTCAACAATGTCACTTGCTTTTCTAAGGTAGCTGTTTAATTCGGAACCTGCAATGGCTGTAATTCTTCGTACACCTGCTGAGATGCTTTCTTCTTTAATTATCTTTACGCCGCCTATTGCGCCGATTCTGTCAACATGTGTTCCGCCGCAAAATTCTTTGCTGAATGCTTCACTCAATTTACTTTTTGATTCTGCGCCTACCGCGACTACTCTGACTTCATCACCATACTTCTCTCCGAACAAAGCCATCGCACCAAGTTCCTGTGCTTCTTCACGGGGTAAAACTGCGGTTGTTACAGGTAAATCTTCTACAATTTTTTCGCCGATTAATTCTTCTACCTTTTCTATCTCTTCGCGTGTAAGCGCCTTTGGATATGTAAAATCGAATCGTAAATATTCCGGCCCGACATAGCTTCCTTGTTGTGCAACTGAATTACCCAAAACTTCCTGCAAAGCCCACTGTAACAAGTGAGTTGCGGTATGATTTTTCTTTATCGCGTCCCTGTCTTTTCCTACGATTGCCATTACATGTTGACCTCCACTGAAAGTTCCCTGTGTGACTTTTCCCTTATGGATTATGCAATTAGCGATTTTGATAGTATTCTCGACGAAAAAATGGGAGTCGTGACTTTCAATCATGCCGCAGTCACCGACCTGTCCACCCATCTCGGCGTAAAAACAGGTCTTATCGAGAATAAGTCCAACTTCTTCGCCTGTATCAATTTGTCCAGAATCTTTGACACCTTCTTTATCTATCCATCCTACGATTTTACTTTCGCAGCTATCAAGATGATATTTGTGCATGTCCTCAGTGACAGGAAGTTCTGTATCTGTTAAAGACGCCAAAAACGAATCGCTTTTTTGTGCTTGTCTGGCGCGTTGTCTTTGTTCTTCCATCAGAACGTCAAACTTTTCTTTATCGACTTTAAGATTTCGTTCCTGCGCCATAAGCTGAGTCAAATCGAGCGGGAAGCCGAACGTGTCATAAAGCTGAAACGCATTTTTGCCGCTTATTATTTTATCTTCAGTTTGCAGAGCTTTTTCCGCGGCTGTATTAAATATTTCCAAGCCTCTATCTATAGTTCTTCCGAAACTTTCTTCTTCGGATTTAATTACAGTAGAAACATAATCGGCTCTTTCTTTTATTTCGCCGAATGCTTCTCCAAGACATTCAACTACAACCGGAACGAGTTTGTAAAGGAACGGCTCCTTCATTTCAAGTTCTCTGCCGAACCTCGAAGCTCTGCGCAAAATCCTGCGAATTACATAACCTCTTCCATCGTTGGATGGCGTAGCTCCATCTGTTATCGAGAAAACAAGTGAACGAATATGGTCGGCGATAACACGCAAAGCATTATCAACTTTATTACCAAGCTTACCAGAATATTCACAGCCGGAAAGTTCGCTTGTGAAATTGATTATCGGCATAAACAAATCTGTATCGTAATTACTCTTTTTGTCCTGCATTACGGCAACGACTCGTTCCAGTCCGGCACCGGTATCAACATATTTGGAAGAGAGCGGCGTGAGTTTGCCGCCCGGCTGGCGATTGTATTGAATAAAGACGAGATTCCATAATTCGACGTACCTCGCACAACCTGCGTTTACCTTGCATTCATGGCCCGGAACATTTTTCATATCGCATCTGTCAGGTCCGAGGTCAATATGTATTTCACTGCATGGCCCGCAGGGACCGGTTTCACCCATCTCCCAGAAATTATCTTTCTTTCCGAACGAAAGTACTCTCTCTGCCGGGATTGATGTTACACTTGTCCATAGAATTTTCGCTTCATCGTCTTCAGGTAAGCCGTCATGCTCATCGCCCGCGAAAACAGTCGCCCATAAACGATTCGGGTCGATTTTCCAAACCTGGGTGAAAAGCTCCCATGCCCATTCGATTGCTTCGGCTTTGAAATAGTCACCGAACGACCAGTTACCAAGCATTTCGAAAAATGTGTGATGATATGTATCCCTTCCGACTTCTTCGAGATCATTGTGCTTGCCGCTTACGCGCAGACATTTCTGGCTATTGACAGCACGCGGCACAGAAGGAGGAGTAAGGCCAAGGAAAATGTCCTTGAACTGGTTCATCCCTGCGTTTGCAAAAAGCAAGGTTTCGTCGCCCTTAGGGACGATAGGTGAACTTGGTACGAAAGTATGATTTTTCTCTTTGAAAAATTCAATAAACTCACTTCTTATCTGTGCTGCACTTTTCATTGCTATTTACAATCTCCAGCCGGAATTAATTCCTTAAATTATACTAAGCCTTTAGCGGCTAAAACCTTATTTTTTACTTCCTCACACATGTCTTTATTTTCGATGAGGAATTGCTTTGCGTTTTCTCTGCCTTGTCCGATTTTTATATCACCGTAATTGAACCATGCACCGCTCTTTTCAATGATATTGTCTTCAGTTGCCATATCGAGCAGGTCACCTTCATAACTGATTCCATAATCGTACATCATATCAAATTCTGTATCGCGGAAAGGCGGAGCGATTTTATTTTTAACTATTCTTGCTCGTACTCTTGAACCAATCGCGCCGTTAGCATCTTTCAGGGTAGTGATTCGGCGTAAGTCAATTCGCACGGAACTATAAAACTTCAGAGCTTTTCCACCTGTCGTAGTTTCAGGATTGCCGAACATAACTCCGATTTTCATACGTATCTGATTAATAAAAATAAGTGCAGTTTTGCTCTTTCCGATAATCGCAGTCAGTTTCCTCATCGCCTGGCTCATTAATCTTGCCTGCAGGCCCATGTGGCTATCGCCCATCTCTCCTTCGATTTCAGCTTTCGGAGTAAGAGCCGCTACTGAATCGACAA
>JAFGPS010000126.1 GCA_016936075.1 Sedimentisphaerales bacterium
CGAGGAAAGATTATTTTTTACAATATTTGGAAACAGCAATTGTCTTTGCAGGATATTTGATGCAATTTCCTTTGAAGCCCATCCTACCTTTACTGTTTACTGTATTCTGTGTTCTTTCTTAGAATTCCGGTATCTGGTATAGATTTGAATAACCGGAGAAAATCTTCCCAATCATCCAAAGGCAAATTATTCCGTAAACAATTTTTGGGAACCATTTCGCGAATTCAGTGAAATACATGTCAGCTTTATCACTTGAAATTTCGGCAATCTTATCGACTGTTTTTGATAACTCTCCGGTCTCCTCGCCAACTTCCCAGAGGTTTCTATAGTCGTTTGGCATTTTGCTTGAAAAACCTTCGAACGCCGAGTTGCCATTCTGTACGGATTCTACGCCGCCCTGGAAAACTTTTGCTACGACTGTATTTCCTGTAAGATTAACCGCAAGAGGAAGTCCCTGCAAAATTGGTACGCCGGCTTTGTTAAGCATATTGAATGTAAAGCAGAATCTTGCAATTGCGAGTTCCCATACAGCTTTTCCAAGCAAGGGTATCCAGAGAATAATTGTATCAAGAATGTATTTGAGGAACCGCAGTTTTTTGAAAAAGCGGTATGAATAGATGAGCAGAAAAACAGAAACAAATATTATGATTAAAGGTCTCAATGCCATTATTAAATAAACCTGCATTGTTACATCCGGGTCCGTTATAAGTCTTGGTAACGGCAAAATAAACAAAGCGGTAATAAGAACAAGTATTGGAAGTATAAGGCCCGATTTTATAATTCTTAGTATTCTTATCTGAAACTCGTGCCAATTTGAAAGCATCTTGAAGCATTCCGGGTACTTGCCTGAAGTTTCTGCTGTTTCTATGAGCATTAAATCCACTTCAGGGAAAACTCTACGGTATTTTTTCATCGACTCTGAAAGGCCGCCTCCTTTTGATATCGATTCTCTTGTGCCAAGAAACGCTTTCTTTAGGCCGCCTGTCTGTCCCTGCGAGACCATGTCGAAAGCCCTGAGTATTCCCACACCAGCGTCAAGTGTGACGGAAAGGTTATGATAAGCCAAAGCAAGTTTAGCAGTTTTACCCATATTACTTTTTTCGCCTTTTATCACGAAGAATTACATATTGCTATATTTCTTTTATTAATTTACTATATTGGAAAGCGCTGTGAAAGCGAAATCTTTCTTATGATACAATTACTTTACAACAATTGTTTACATTTTGCGTAGAAGTCGATATATTGAACGGTAAGAGCAGGAAGAATTGTCTGCTTACGAAGTTTGATATTTTATATAAGAGTTATAAATGACAGTAGAATTTAGTGAAATACCGGCAGTTTTGGAAGACCTTCGTCAGGGCAAGATGATAGTTCTTGTCGATGCCGAAGACCGTGAGAACGAGGGTGATATAGTTTGTGCCGCAGAGAAAATTACACCGGAATTGGTTAATTTCATGGCGAAACACGCTCGTGGGCTTATTTGTATGCCTTTGACAAAGGATAAATGCCACGAGCTTGGTCTGTATGCCCAGGCGGCGGATAATACCGCTCGATTAGGTACGGCTTTTACCGTCAGTATTGACGCCGCGGAAGGAATCACCACTGGAATCAGTGCCGCAGACAGGGCACATACGATTCAGATTACAATTAATGATAAAGTAAAACCCGATGACCTCGCAAGGCCGGGGCATATTTTCCCGCTTCAGGCCCGCGACGGCGGAGTTCTCGTGCGAGCCGGACAAACGGAAGGTGCGGTTGACCTTATGCGACTGGCAAAACTCAAACCTGCGGCGGTGATTTGTGAAATTATGAACGAAGACGGTACAATGTCGAGAGTGCCGGAACTTCTGCCGTTTTGTGAGAAGCACGGCCTGAAAATTACTTCGATTGCAAAATTAATCGAATATCGACTTCAACGCGATTCTCAGATTAAACGTGTTGAGAGTGTGAAATTGCCAACCGACTACGGCGATTTCAACCTGATTGCGTATGAGAGCATAACATCCAATGAGCCTCATCTTGCATTGTGCAAAGGTAGTGTTGGCCAGCTTGACGAGAATGGTAAAGTTATTGAGCATGATGAGCCTGTTTTGGTGCGGGTACATTCCGAATGCCTGACAGGTGACTTGTTTCATTCGCAGCGATGCGATTGCGGCTTTCAGTTAGTGACCGCGATGAAAATGATGGAAGAAGCCGGGCAGGGTGCTGTAATTTACCTGCGGCAGGAGGGAAGGGGAATTGGCCTGGCAAATAAACTTAAAGCATATAAATTACAGGAGCAGGGTCTTGATACCGTAGATGCGAATATTGAGCTGGGTTTCTCCGCTGATAAAAGGGACTATGGAATAGGTGCGCAGATATGCCGTGACATTGGTTTGAAGAACATTCGGATTTTGACGAATAATCCGAAGAAAATCAGCAGGCTCGAAGTTTACGGCATAAAAATTGTCGAGCAGGTACCACTACTGGCTAAACCCGGCGAACATAATATTAAATACTTGCGAACCAAAAAAAAACGTTTTGGACATATGCTGGATGAAGACCTTTAAAATAGTTCATTGTATGCGAAGGATAAAGCTAATGGATTTAGCAATTGAACGGTATGCAGTAATTTTATTAATATTATTTTTATGTTTCTTTTCGGGCTGTAATAATCCAAATTCATCATCCGGAAGAAGTACAGAAATTGAACGAAGCAATCCAAATAAAATTGCTATCTATGCGGAATATTCACCTGTTAAAATTGATATTTTGCCATTGACTGAATATACCATTAATGAGGAGAGCCTTGAGGGCGAAATTAATCTTTTCGTGAGTCTGCTCGATGTATTCGGCTCTCAAATAAAGTCACCATGTATTTTCCGTTTCGAGTTGTACCCGAAAGTTCAGCGTTCTTCCGATCCAAAGGGAGGACGGGTTATGATTTGGACCGATATGGATTTAATCGACCCGAAAGTCAATAATGATTACTGGCAAAATTTTCTTAGGGCGTATAAGTTCAGCCTGCTTTTCGAGCTTCAAAGCAATCAAACATATATACTTGAAGTGACATGCATTTGCCCGAACAGCAAGTACCTTTCATCCGAATACACCCTGAAAATAGAAAGTGATTCCTGAAAATTCTTTATTTCTCAATCTTTAAGTTCGGTAATGCTTCCTTGAGTTCGCAGATTTGTTCATCATTAATATTTTTTGCTTTTATAGTCAATCTTTCCAGATTCGTAAGTGATTTCAGGTATTTTATATTAGTTAGCTTTTTATCCCTGACATAAAGATACTTCAAATTCTTCAGGCCGGAAAGCAGCTTCATGTTTGATATATTTGGATAATACAAATGAAGAGTATTGAGTTTTTTAAGCTTTTTTACTGGCTTAAAACTTTTTACTCGGCAGTTTTCAATAGTTAACTTTTCCAGTTTAGTCAATTTTTTGAGTGGAGTTATACTTATAGGTTTTCTGCCGCGGTCATGATTTTTTATCGGTATTCCTAGAAATTCTCTTATTCTATATGTAATTCTTGAAGGTTGTTTGTAGGGTATACCAACTTGTTGAATATCGAGTTCGCGAAGTTGTTTTAGATTGGACAATGTTTTAAGATTTCCGATATCTAAATCCATGAGAGTTAGACTTTTTAGATTCGTGAGTTTCGAGAGTGGTTTAAGATTATTAATTTTGAGATTGCTTAAACTTAATGTTTGGAGATTTTTTAGTCTTGTTATAGGTTTTATATTTTTAAGATCAGAGCCAGAAAGATAAAGCTTATCAATTTTTTTATAATCCTTTGAATTAAGTTCCAGGGGGTGTTTGTTTAGTTTACTCGCTATTATCTCGTTAAATATTTTCTCATTCGGATTTATCCTGTAACGAAAAGTATTATATGCTTCTACATTTGTAATCTTGAAATATAAGAATATAGCGTAGAGAAAAATAAATATGGTAAGTAGTATTACCCATGGTCTGAATTTACGCTTTTTGGATTCCCTTTTCATAATTAAGTTCCAGATTTACATCTCAAGCAATATTATACCCTATCGTACAAATTTGTTATCATTAATCGTGAATCCAGAGTTTTGGGTTCTTTTTCTTTAGAGCATCAAGTGATTTATTGTTATAATAATGCCCTCTAAGAACGAGTTCTCTTAAACTCGTAATTTCCTGTAGTGGACTGAAATTGCTTACTGGGGTTTCTCCGAGATGAAGTACCTGCAGATTTTGAAGCTTCGAAAGAGGTCTTATATTGATAACTTTCGTATTTGAGAGATTTAATGTTTGAAGTTTAATAAGTTTTGAAATGGAAGTTAAATCATTAATGGATATGCCAGTAAGGTCAAGGTATTCAAGGTTAGTTAATTTTTCAAGCGGCGTTAAATTGCGGATCTGTGTTTTCTGTAAAGTCAATTTTCTCAAGGTCGGAAGATTAAAAAGCAGGTTTATATTAATAATATTCGATGCCAATAGGTCGAGATCCTTTAGTGTAGCGAGCTTTGTCAAAGGAAAATAATCATCAATCTTTAAGTTTACAAGGTTCAATGAGTTTAGTTTAAGTTTTTCCAAGGGACTTATATCGTTTATTCGCAGACTATCAATATTAAGCTCTTGAAGGTTTGTAAGTTTTGCTAATGGACTTATATCTTTTACATTTATATGGTTAAGACTGAGAACCTGCAAATTTGAAAGATTCGATAAAGGTGACAGGTCACTTATTTTAGAACTTGTAATAGAAAGGTTACGTAATGTATTGATGTTAGCCAGAGGTGTGATATCCCTGATATTTGGTTCATCAATTTGTAATGTATGTAATTGATTCAGTTCCCTGAGTTGCCATATATCACGTATCTTAGTTTGCTCTAATATCAGACTTTTCAGATTCTTCAATTTAGAAATAGTTCTGAACCTTTTTATTTGACGAGATTTAATGCAAAGATATTCTAAATTGTTCAGTTTTATAAGAGATTTAATGTCAACAGGATGAAAAACAGGATGTTTGAAATAAGTATTAGTCAATCCAAGGTGTCTTCTCAGTCTTGCATATACACCTTTTATATGTATGGTTTTTGGTGCTGATGGTTCTAATTTGATAATGTTTAGTGACTTCAGGTTTTTGCATTTTATCAATGGTATCAAATCGGTTAATTTCGAGTTGCCGAGGGATATACTTTCGATAATTAAATAATCATTATCATTCAACATCGCAGGTTTTTTACCTAACTGCTGAGCAATAGCCTTAGTGATAGCTTTTTCGCTTTCTTCATAAAAATAAACATTCTTAGCATAGTTTCTAAATAAAAAAGTTAAAAGAAAAAGCGATATATAGCATAAGACAATAAACCTCTTTATTATCCGTCTATTTTTCATAGCAATTTCCTTTGTCATTTAGATACTCCAAATTAACATCTCTTGTTAATATTATACTCCAAGGGTATATATAAGTCATCATTTATTTAACACAAGTTTAAAATTGCTTTTTAATCACAAAGCGTATATATTTCATTGTTAGTTTGAATAAGGAAGATAAAAAATGCTAAAGAAACAGAGTTAATACATGTTGGGAAAACATAAAACAACCAATTTTCGATTTTATCTCTTATTGCTGGTCTTATTAAGCATGGTGATAATAAGCGGCTGTGCAAGTGTTCGCATTACGGATCCGTCAAGAACGGCTACTGAGCAGTTTCTATTGTCAAAAGCGGCACAGGAAGCAATAGAGGGATTATCGTTCGAGTCAATACATGGGCGAACAGTAATTCTGGATGCGGTCAATTTCTCACCTGCAGAAAAGGATTTCGTCTTGAGCGAGTTCAGGGCAAAATTACTAAATTCCGGTGTTAATATAACCTTAAAGAAAGAAGAAGCAGAAATTGTCGTCGAAGTGCGAAGCGGCGGGGTGGGTATTGACAGGTACGAATCCTTATTAGGTATACCGTCTTTCGCTCCTCCAACATCTTCATTAACAGGGGGTCTTGCATTGGTTACGCCGGAACTTGCACTAACCAAGAAAATCACGCAGGTTGGATTCGCGAGTATTTCCTATATTGCTTATTGGAATGATACAGGAGAAATCGTTGCAAGCTCTGGACCAGCCATAGGAAAATCAAATCGTGAGGACTGGTGGCTCTTTGGATTTGGCCCGAACACAATTGGTGATATTCCGCCTGTGGACTACAAGACGGATTAAATAGATTATCATGAAGCGATGGATTCGGAGAATATTTTTAACCATGCTCGTACTTCTGCTGGCATATGCCGCAGTTGTTATGGTGATACTTTATACTGATCTGCCGCGTGATTTAGTCCTGAAAACTTTGAACGAAAAGTACGGTTTGCATGTAACTATAGATTCAATGCAAATAACCTCCGGCGGGCAAACTACAATAGATAAATTATCCATGAGCCTTCCGATGGAAGACGCTCCAATTCTTGCTGTGCCGAAAATCATCATTAAGCACACAAAGATTCCGTTTGTTTTGTTCAGGGGATTCAAGCTTAAGAATGTGAAAATTGAAAACCCGATTGTAAATATCCGTCAGAACCAGACAGGCACATGGAATTTGCAGCGATTAGCTTATAACTTCCAGCAACCTTCTCAAGGAGGCAAACGAAAAAGCTTATCGATACCTGATTTGGAAATATCCTACGGAACTGCGATAGTTACAAAAAGAAATGGTGACACGGAGACAATCAGCCCGATAGTATTGGAAGGCAAGACAACGAAGCCGCATGTATGGGATTTTCAGGGAGATATTGCACCGCAGATTACATTGCATGGAAGGCTTGCACAAACCGGCGACCTGTACCATGAAGTGAATATAGATGTAAATAGCTTACCAAAGTCCCTGCAAAATCTGATTGGTAGTATATCTGAGCCTTTGAAGATGAATGCAAACTGGAAAGGGAGCGTTCGTGAAAAAGGTTTGTCAGGAGTGTTGAAGATTGAAAAGGAAGGAAGTTTTCTTGCAAATGGCACGATGGACATGCAAATGTCACCTGAAGGATTTTCAGTTAATATTGGTGAACTATTATTGAGCGGTTTGAATAAATCGCTTGGGACAATAAAAGTATTGGGGGGAAAGCTGCATTTTGACGGCAAGCAGTTGAAAGCACAGAGGATTTTTGTCGATGCAGATCAGAATCAGGCGTCTATTTCCGGTAACTGGAACATCGAAGAGCGGCGGGGCGATTTTGATTGTTCTTTGACTGGAGCAAGAAAAGAAAAAGATATCGATTATGAGAACACATTATCTGGAAGTGTGAGCTGGCCGAAAAATGGTAAAAAGCAAATTGACTTGTCCGTAACTTCGCATGGTAACTCGCCATGGGGTAATTGGCAAAGTAATGCTGAATTTCTTAGTTTGGGTGAAAACTTATCCAACTCGAAATGGAATGTCACTGTCCCGTCTCTTGTCTGGAACTCCGAGAAATATAATATTCAAGTGCAGGATATAAAGACTGAAATTATTGCGGATTGGCCTGTAATAAAATTTGATGATATTAACATGGCAAATGCTCAAAGACTGAACGCACAAGGCGAGTTCTCTGCTGATACAAAGAACTGGAATATATCGCTGGAAGCAGAGAAACTAAAAGTCGTTAATGATCAGAATTTTCTGATTGATTTAATATTGGCCGCACAAGGTGATATAAATAATATTACGGTTAAAGAATTCAGTATGACTTGTGAAGATTTGCGGCTCGAAGGTCATGGCAATGTATCACTGCTCTCGAAGGAACTATCGAATACGAATTTCAAGGTATCGATGGAGATGACTCCGAAAGCTCAGAGCGAAAAAATGCTGGAAAATATATCCGGCAATCTCGAATGTGAAACCGAAATCTCTGGAACTGTATGGCCAATAAACATTCAATGTGAATCTGTTTTCACCACGGATAACATTATAGTAAATAAACAGATCATTAAATCTTTGAAAATACCATGGCAAGCAAAAATCGATTCGAATAATGTGACATACGAAGCTGAACAGTTCGATATTTTCGACGGAAAATGGTCCCTTGATGGACGATACGACTTAAAACAGCGTTCGGCACAAGTAACGTTAAATACAGAACAGGTTTCATTGCGTCCTGTGATGCAATTGTTCTCGCTTCCAATTGAATGTAAAGGGATAATGAAGGCTGCTCTTGATGTTACTCTCCCAATAGACAATATCAACCAAATGGTCATATCAGGCAACTGGAACGTGAAGGACCTGGTTATACCACCCATCGAGGCTAAAGATGCGGAAGGTAGAATAATAATCGAAAACGGCACCGCTCAGTTTGACAAAATTCGTTTGTTACAAGGCAAAGGAATAGCACAAGCTGATGCATGGTTCCGATTAAATCAGCCGGGATTTGTATATGTCAATGTCGAGTCCCAAAAATGGCCGATTGCTATTTCTCTCAACAATATGGTATTGACTACGAATGCAAAAGGATTTGCGACACTCGACCTTTCAAAACGTACGATGAAAGGAAAAGGCAATATTTCGACAGATTTTGAGGTTGGCGAAAAAAAACTTGCTAATCTCTCTGCTAATATTGTTGTCGAAGAGCGTTTGCTCGATTTCAATGATATGACAATTGAGGCTATGAGCGGCCAGGCAGTAGGGGATGTATCAATTCAGATGGACAACTTGACCAATAGTAAAGTTACTCTGGATTGGAATGAAATTGATTTGGGAGAACTTGCTGTTTATTATCCTGAACTTGAGTCACTTGAAGGGAAGTCTTCAGGTTCTCTGATTGTAAAGCAGGCAGAAAGTGAAAGAGCTTTTGAGCCATTGCAGATTGATATTAATGGAAATATTGCAGATGGAAGTTTACGAGAAGCAAAACTTGGCGATTACAAAATCTCTGCATATCTTGGAAAAAAGAGATTGCTAATAGACAGGGCTGAAATCGAATCATTGAACGGTCAAATTAAATCATATGGAAGCATAACCAAACAGGCTGAAAGTTATTCGATGTATATGAATACTGATTTTTCACAGATTGAGACAAATCAACTTTTACATGCTTTTCTACCCAATGCTAAACCTGTAATTGGAAGACTAACAGGTAAAGGTATGCTCGTAATCTTTTCCGACTTAAAGAGAATGACCGGCGATGCTAATATACAAATTACCGAGTCGGATTTAGCTCAAACTAAGATTATTGGTACTTTGTATAATACTATGAAACTTAAGTTCGGAAAAAACAAACCTTCAGGTTACGGCCAGGTCAAATTACGTTTCGAAGGCTCATCTCTTCATATTCCGAGTTTCGAATATTTCAATCGCGGCATAGAAGTTCGAGGAAGCGGCTCAATCCTCGACCTTGCAAATGGCAAGAAGAGCCAGGTCAAAGGATATGCATTCGGTTCTGCAAGACCTTTGAAGGGAATCAATTTGCTTGGTATAGACGAACTTGACAAGCTAATGACATCGTTGCAAAAACGTGTTGCTTCAGTACAAGTAAATGGCTCTCTCGAAAATTATGATGTAGAGGTCGTTCCTTTTAAGGACATCAGCAAAGGCTTGCGTGTTCTGCTCTGGGACCAGTTACATAAGTAAGTATTTAAAAAGGCGCAAAGTCACATAGGCACAAAGAGATTCTTCATCCCAGTGGGATTCAGAATGACAAGTCTCGCAGAATAAATATGTTTTGCTTTTTTTGGTTTTTATGATATGGTTTGTTCGCATTTCAGTAGAATACAATAACTAAATAAAGCAAGGAAACATATGGCTGAATATAACGACGCAAGAAAACAGGCTTTACGGGCTGAATACGTTGGCCGGATAAATCGTGTGCTGGATTATATAGAACAAAATCTTGGCACTGAGCTTACTCTTAAGATGCTCGCGAAAGTAGCGAACTTCTCCGAGTTTCATTTTCACAGGATATTTAAAAGCATCGTAGGGGAGACCCTGAATCAATTTATCCAGAGACGCAGAGCGGAAAAGGCCGCGGCTATGTTGATTGGAAATCCTGCCAAATCCATTACAGAAATCGCGTTCGATTGCGGCTTCTCAGGCTCGGCTGCGTTTGCCAGGGTGTTCAAGGAAAACTTCGGTATAAGCGCAAGCGAATACAGAAACGACAATAGTTTGATAAATAGCAAGAATCGTAAAACAGATAGCAGGATGTGTGAAGCGAAAAGCAATTTCGGGAAAGAACTTAATTTTATTTCGTTTACAATTGACCCCGTAAATGGAAACCAGTTATGGAGGTACAAAATGAACACAAATGAAGTAAAAGTTGAAGTGAAGGACCTGCCTGATATGCACGTTGCTTATCTGCGGCACATTGGTCCGTACAAAGGAAATGAAAAATTATTTCAGGGATTATTCGAGAAGCTCTGTATGTGGGCCGGACCGAGGGGATTAATTCGCCCGGACCAGACCCAATTCATCAGTATATATCATGATGACCCGGAAATTACTGAGGAAGAAAAACTGCGAACCGATGTATGTATTACCGTTCCGGAAGATACGAAGGTCGATGGAGAAATCGGCAAAGCCGTAATTCCAGCCGGTCAATACGGCATAGGGCATTTCGAAATTAACACAAACGAGTATCCGCAGGCGTGGGCGACAATGATGGGCGGCTGGCTGCCGGAAAGCGGCTACCAGTGTGATGACCGGCCGTGTTTCGAGTGGTATCTGAATGACCCGAAACAACATCCGGAAGGTAAGTGCATTGTCGATATATGTATTCCTGTAAAACCGTTGTAAGAAAAGAGTTTCATACTCATTATGTCATTGCGAGGAGCGCAGCGACGCGGCAATCTCCATCCCTCAATACGCTCTAAGATTGCCACACTCGGCTTTACCTCGTTCGCAATGACATAATTACAGATTGATTTCGTGCCCGTGTTGAAATAATCAGCACGGGCATTTTCTCTCTAAACCCAATTATTTTTAGACACTGATTAACCCGGCGCGACTTCGCTACGCTCAGCCGCAACCAAAACATTATTGCTATTTTGTATAATGCGTGGATAAAAATGATAGAAGTTATTTGACTTAGCTGTTTTATTTTTTTCAAACACCCCCCAGCCGAAGCCAGATGTTTTTTTTTAATTGAAATAAAACAAGTAAGGCAAAGTTGCCGGTCAAAGGCACAGAAACTTGGGATAGAAACTCGTTATTTGAGAAGCAGCAGCATTGATAAAGAGAAGCTTGCCCGGCTTCTTGCCTCGGCACAGGTGCAGGAAAAGCTTAAAGAAGTTGTATCACCGTCCTGCAACAGGATGAATAAAAATGGAAGGACTTATCGCGGCCTGAATCCCTGGCAGGAACAGGATTATAAACTACTGATGTTTTTAGCCGATGGTGAAAATACCATTGCTGGGTTTAGGAATAAAGATATAAGAAAGTGGCTTTATCCCGAATCGGAGAAACTTGATAAAGCCGAACGGAAAAAGTATTGCGGCAGAACAACCAGGCTTATCAAATTGCTTAGAGTACATGGTTTAATAAAGAAAGTTGCCAAAGAAAATCGTTATATGCTGACGTGTACAGTCCAAAAGTTCGCCAGTTCATTAACAACAGCTTCAGCCGTTGATATAAAAGGACTTACGGAAATCGCAGCATGAAAAACACGCATAAAAAACTAAAAGATTATGGATTGTAGTACGGATTTACACTGATTTCTTGTTGCGGCGAAGTTCAACGAAGCCGGAAAAAAACAAAAAGACTAACAACTATTCACTATTTAAAGTCACAGAGCACACTCGTCGCGGCAAAGTTATTCGTTGACGCAGCCGGACAGAGGACACAGAGATATAAAACCAAGTCATTACAAAAGAGGCCGCTTCGGACGACTGTTCGTCCTTCGTAGTAGCTACTACGGTGAATGGACGGCTATCTTAAACCAAATATAATGAAACCACGAATAAATGCTAATAAACACAAATATTTATAAAATATTCTGTATCCTGTATCCTGTATTCTGTGTCCTGTATTCTCCCTATCCCCCTTTGACATTATTTATTTCCATTATAAAGACACTGTTTTATTTTGCTGTTTCTATTCTATCATTGTTAGACTGATTTCACTGATTAACCCAGCGCGGCATAGCCGCAACCAAATTATTTTTAACCACTGATTAACGCCGATTTACGCGGATTATTCACTACCACG
>JAFGPS010000127.1 GCA_016936075.1 Sedimentisphaerales bacterium
GGAATACAAAGTGAGTGCTGACATAGATGTTCAAGCAATAGAGAATAAAGTAATCGATATAATTAGTGAGCAGATGGGCGCCGATAAATCGGAAATTACAAAGGAAACCTCATTCATCAATGATTTGAATGCCGACTCTCTGGATACAGTCGAGTTAGTCATGGAATTTGAAGACGAGTTTGACATGAGCATTCCAGATGAGGAAGCCGAGAAAATTCAAACCGTTGGTGCCGCAATCGATTATATCGTAAGTGTAATGCAAACTAAAGGCCAGTAATAGCGAATAAATTTAGCATGAAAAAAAGACGAGTAGTTATTACTGGGCTGGGTTGTATTACAACCTTATCAGAAAGTGTAGAAGGTCTTTTCACTGCTTTATGCGAAGGCAAGAGTGGTGTATCACCTATCGAATCATTCGATACAAGCCAGTACCCAGTGCGTTTCGCAGGCGAAATCAGAGATTTCGATGCCTCAGATTATATTGACCAGCGAGAAATCAAACGCATGGACCGCTTCACACAGTTTGCGGTAGCTTCAGCTAAGCAGGCAATTGAAGACAGTGGTCTGGACTTTAGTAAAGTCGATGTTTTCCGTACAGGCGTAATTGTCGGTACAGGGATAGGTGGTATCAAGGAAATTGAGGACCAGCATCTCAGACTTGTGCAAAGAGGACCTTCCAAAGTATCACCATTTTGCGTTCCAAGACTTATGGCGAACGCGGCAAGCGGCAATATAGCTATAGCTTATGGCTTGCGAGGTCCAAATTTCTGTGTATCCAGCGCGTGTGCATCAGGTAATCACGCTATAGGCGAAGCTTATTGTAATATTCTCGCCGGACGTAGTGATATAATGATCACAGGTGGTGCAGAAGCAGCGGTTACACCTGTAGGATTGGCTTCGTTTTGTGCCGCAAGGTCTTTGAGTACGCTTAATGAAAATCCTCAGGCTGCATCAAAACCATTCGATAGAGATAGAGGTGGTTTTGTTCTTGCTGAAGGAGCTGGAATACTTATCCTGGAAGAAGAAAGTCACGCAAGAAAACGCGGTGCAAAAATATACGCCGAGCTTCTTGGTTATGGAGCTACCGATGACGGTTATCACATTACCGCTCCGTTACCAGATGGCGGTGGTGCCGCCAGAACAATGAAGATGGCTCTTGCAGATGCAGAGTTAGATATTGAAAAGATAGATTATATCAACGCTCATGGTACAGGGACCGAGCTTAACGACCTTGCCGAAAGTTCAGCTATCCGTACAGTTTTTGGCAGTCATGCTACAAAACTTTCGATTAGTTCAACGAAAAGCTGCCTTGGCCACTTACTTGGTGCAAGCGGGGCGGTCGAGCTTGTAATCTGTGCAAGGATAATTACTGATTCAATAATACCTCCGACAATTAATCTTGAAAATCTGGATGAACGTTGCGGTAAAGAAATGAATTTTGTCCCCTTGAAACCTCAGGAAAGAAAAGTGAATTACGCATTAAGCAATTCCTTTGGTTTCGGTGGCCACAATGCCTGCCTGATTATCGGAAAAATTTAAGAGATTAAATTCTGTACTAATAAGCAGGTATATATCGGATAATTTATGTTTTTTAAAAAGAACTAAATAATTATTTGATAATTTTAAATATATTCCTTATATTAAAGGCTATCCTGGGAAATTTACTAATAATATTTTTTATTTGATTATCTTAGTTTCTTTGCTTATATACAAAATGGTTTTGAAAATGAATTATTTTAAGTTTTAAAAGGAGCAATATTATGAGATTAAGAATTATTACGGTGGGATTGTTTATAGTATTTTTTTCATCGAGCGTTTATGCTTTAACAGGACCGGCAACGGCACAGCTTGATAAAGGGCAGTGGTCTATCAGCGGCAATTACTTTTATAGCAGTCAGGATATGGACAAAGTAAAAGTAAAGGAAAACGACGGAGATATATACAATCTTACAATTTCTGACTGGAATATGAATCGTTATTATGCTCAACTAAATTATGGAATTAATGATAACCTGCAAGTATTTGGCCGATTGGGTATGTTCGATATTAAAGCACAATATAAAGTAATTGGCTCACAATCTTTTGGCGGTGTAAATTTTGATAATGATATTTTTTATGGCCTCGGTTTAAAATACACATTTGCAGAAGACGAAACAACTGACTGGGGCGCAGCATTTAACATCAATATGTTAAATGCCAGTGCCACTGAAAAATACAATGCCGGAACACAGGAAATGAATGTTGATGTTGATTGCATGGAATATGTATTCGTTATTGGCCCGACGATAGATATGGATAGTTGGAATCTTTATGGCGGAGCGCTTTGCAGTATGCTTTCTATAGATCACGATCATAAAGATACCCAGGGTGACAAGGGTAGCGGAGATAACGAAACTGTTAGTATTGGCGGTTATATTGGAGCGCAGTTTGACATTTCAGATAACTATATTATGTCGATGGAACTACAGGCAACTGATAATGGCTGGGGTATCGGAGCAGGTATAGAAATACCCTTCTAAACGGTATCAATAATAAAAAAAGTTCTATAAGGAGACTGTGATTAGGTTTACAGTCTCCTTTTTTAGTGTGAATATAAAAAAACTATATTTTGAGAACAGTTTAAGTGATTTTCTTTGCGGTATATGTTTTTAGCCGCATGGATTGATTATTTTCTTTATGTCCAGGCACCATAAATTCAACTTGTTTCATCAATACAAAATTTGTATCCTCTAAAAGTTTCTCGATTTCTTCTGAACTATAACGAAACATCGTTGTTTTAGAATTCTCATGCTCTACATTGAAAGTATGTTCTTCATTATTTTTTCTATCTGCTGCGATAAAAGTAAAAGTGCCGTTTTTTTTCAGAATCCTTGAAGTTTCGCTGAAGACTGGCGATAAATCATCGAAGTGATTCAGCACTCCTACACAAACAGCATGATCAAACATTTCATCAGAATAAGGATAAGGTATGACTTTAAGGTCGTGTTGTTGCAGGTCTTCAGTGAATCCTTTTTTACGACACACTTCCAGCATGTCCACTGAAAGGTCCATGCCGCAAACGCGCAGCCCCGCTTTATGAAATAGAATGGAACCAAGCCCTGTTCCGATACCAATATCGAGAACTAACTGGCCGGATTTGATAAATTGATATACCATACCAAATACAATGTCCGGCCCGCGCCAACCTTGAGTTTCTTTCATCTGGTCATATTGCTCTGCCGTTTTGTAGTATTTTTCGACTAATGATTTATTGCTATTGTTTTCAGAACACATCTATTTAAATCTCTCTGTAATAAATATTAATCAATTGTTATATATTATTATCAGTTGTATTATTATTTTTAAAGGAGAAAATCACTTTTTTTTAGAGTAAATTATGCGCATTGGACGTCATATATGTACAATCGGTTGTTCTGATATCAGAAAAGTGAATTTTAGATGTTCGAAGATAAAATACTATTGTGGAAATTTAAGAGTCGCGGCAAAGACGCTTTACGGGCCATATATGATAAGTACGCCGACGATTTGCTCAATCTTGCAGCTAATCTGCTCAATGATCCCTCAGCCGCTGAGGATGTCGTACAGGATGTTTTTGTTACTCTTGCTCAATCAGCGGACAAGATAAATTTGAGAGAGAATTTAAAAGGTTATTTACTAACTTGTGTCGCAAATCGCTCGCATGATTGCAGCCGTAAGAGTGTTCGTCATAAAAATGCTTTAGGAAAACAAAAAGAACGAATACAGGCAGAATCAATCAATCCTGTGCAAACAGTGATATGCCTTGAAGAGCTTGAGAAACTTAGCTGCGCGATGACTGAACTTCCATATGAGCAGAGAGAAGTAATTGTACTTCGTTTGCATAGTAATCTGAAATTCAAACAAATAGCGAAAATTAGAAACGTTTCGATAAAAACAGTTCAAAGCCAATACAGATATGGCTTAGAGAAACTGCGGTCAATGATGAATAGTGAGGTAAAAAAATGAGACCGTCAGAAGATATAGAAAATCTTGTAAAAAAGAATCGTTATAAATTCAGCTATGAAACACGTGAAAAAGTATTCGAAAACGTGCTTGAAGAGATTGAAAAAAATAAAAAACAAGAAGCTGGTGTCCAAACACCTGCTTTATGGAGAATAATCATGAAAAGTTCAGCATCAAAATTAGTCTCAGCAGCGGCAGTGATAATTATAGCAATATTTGCAGGTATGCACTTTACGGGAAATCCATTTGGTGCTACATATACTTTTGCAGATATATTAAAGCCTATCCTTAATGCTCAAACAGTAGAATTTGATATTATTATTGGTGATGAAGAAACGGGAGTAAAAATCCACGATATTGTAAAAGGCTCGAGAATCAGGCGAACTACCGAAGGTATTAATCAAGCGTTTATTATTGATTTTGAATCATCAAAAATGTTAACACTGGAAACTAAATCCCAGACGGCTATTTTAATTGATTTGAATAATTTAGGTCAGGTTCCAGAAAATTATTTTGACAGGCTCAAGGATATTGTACAAGTATTGGAAAGCGATCCGAATTTTGTCATTGAAGAATTAGGCGAAATGGAAATTGAAGGCCAGCAGTCAGTAGGATTTATTGCCTCAAGTCCGGAAGCTGAAATTATAATATGGGCAGATTCTGAGACTGGCTTGCCTGTTAGAATTGAGCAGGACGAGAAACAATTCAAAAGTATATGCAAGAACTTTAAATTTAATCTTCAATTAGATGATTCACTATTCAGTATGGATATTCCTGAAGGTTATTCTCTGGCAGAAATTAATATAGATTTGAAGGCCGGGTCCGAGACGGAGTTTATTGAAGGATTAGGTCTGTATGCTGAGATATTTAATGATGGAGTTTTTCCTGAAGATATTTCAGTCGAATCTTTTGTCAAGAATAGCCAAAAAATTGGGCGCACTCTTTCCAGGCTCGATATGAGCGATTCTGAAAAATTGGCAATCAGTAACAAATTATCTCGGTTCATAATGTTTATTCGCTTTTTCGAAGGGGAAGGAAAATGGCACTACGCCGGAGTTAGAGTAGAGATGGGAGATGCAGAAAAGGCTATATTCTGGTATAAACCAAAAGAATCACAAACATGGCGTGTAGTTTATGGTGATTTGTCAGTTCAGGATGTCTCTGAAGAAGATTTACCGGAAACGGAGCTATCAGATTTGCAAAGTAAAATTCTTGAATCTTCGAAACAATGGGAAGATATTGCCTTTACCGGTACGGAAATTGATAGTTGGTACGTTACTTCTCCTGAGAAAATCGTAGCGTATTCCAATATTACATTAACGAAAATATCACAAGATGCCAATGTTATGTACATCAAGCTTCCATACGCCAGCGCAACTTTAGATAGTGTAATACTTAATGATGAGCAGATACCGTTCGGAAAGATAATAGATGACCGTTATGAATTATTTCTGCCAATTTCGGAATTACAGAAAGGAACTTCGATAGTAGAATGTGCATGGTCGCTACCATTAGAGACACTTAAAACAGAGGATGGCGGATATAGAACAAAGCTACAGGGATTGATCCCTGTAGAGAGTTTTGAACTTTCGACGGTTCTTGAGCCGGGCTGCGGTTTTGAACATTCATTGGATCCATCAAAAAGTCAGGTAAATTACTTTAAGACAAGCTCATTCTTTTCCTTGTCTGAAAGTGGTTCGTGTGGATTTTTAATGAAAAAGATAGAATAACTTGCAAAAAAGACAACAGAAGTCAACGAGCCGGTTTTATTTATACTGGCTCAATTTTAATTGCAGGATTTTTCTGGTTTCTGATGTGACTTTAGTTTGTTCACTTGCACGGATAGGGCATAACCAGATAATTTTTTCTGAATCAGTTATAACAAGTGTTTTGCTTCGAGCTTCTTCGGTGACATGTTGAGCGGTAAGAAATTTGCCAATCTTCTTTTCTTTATTTTGACCAAACGGGACGAATCTGTCGCCATCTTTTCGTAAGCGTACAAATAAAGGCTCTTTGATTTTATCGAAATCGAAGCATTCGGTCTCAGGAGTTTTGGATTTAAGGAAATTCTTTAAATCGACTTGCTCTTTTTCAATAATGGAAGTCTGGATTGTAAATTCTTTGAATGTTGTTGAGCCTGAAATCGAAATCTCCACAGATTGGAACTGGTTGAGATTAGATGAATCTGGTGGGGCAAATCCCACCCTACGAAGTTTAAAAACTATATTTTGGTATTCTACATGGACATTGAATCTGTTTGGTAACTGGATTGTTTTACCAGTATAACCTTGTTTAATAAGTTCCATGATTCTTTCATAATGCTCAGAAGTTAAATCTCTTTCGCCGGAACCTAATGCTATTAAGGCTCTACGAATTAACTTGAGTTGTACTGGTTGTAATTGAGTTGAAATGATATTTTTTTTCAAAATTATTTTATCATTATTGCATATTGAAACTTCCGGCCAGAGTGCATCTGCTTTTATGCAAATCTGCTTGTGAAGGCTTTCTGCTTTTTGGGATAATTCTGTTAATTGTTCTACAAGTGAATATTTACATTTTTCCTGTAGAGCCGGCAATAGTTTGTGCCTGATATGATTCCGGGTATATATAAATTCTGCGTTAGTATAATCTTCGTGCCAATTGATATTATTCTGTCTTAAATATTGAATTATATCTTCTCTTGTAACACATAAAAGCGGCCTGATAAAAGAAATCTTGTCTTGGAATTTGCGTACAGGCCATATTCCCGCAAGGCCGCGAAAACCTGTGCCGCGAAGTATTCTGTGTATAATTGTCTCGGCGTTATCGTTTTTTTGATGTCCCGTTGCAATCCAGTTACATTTATTTGTTTTGGCGATTTCTGTAAGGTTTTCAATTCTCAATTTACGAGCGGCGGTTTCTATAGAAAGTTTATTGTCACTTGCATATTTTCTGATATCGAGACGTTTTGTTATTACTGGAATATTTAATTTTTGTGCCTGCGAAAATACAAACTCTTCGTCATTATCTGCATCATCTCTTAACTGGTGATTTATATGGGCGCAGTATAAATCAAAACGAAAAATGTCCTGAGATGTAATTGTATGAAGAGCATGAAGCAGGGCAATTGAATCGGCTCCGCCTGAAACAGCAAGCAGTATGTTGACCTTTGAAATTGGAAATTCAATGGTTCCTAAAAAAACAGCTACTTTTTTTTCAAACTCAAGCAACATTACTTTCCAATATTTAATAAAAAAGCGGACCTGATTTTATTCAGGTCCGCGAACAAACTGTAGTATGAAAAACTTTGACAAGTATCAAGACCAAATTACGGTTCAACTGTTTTTTCTAAGGCCTTAACTCTTTCTTCTGCATTTTTTACTAACTCATAGAATTTATTAGACCTTGGTCCTTCGATTTCAATTCCCTGGCGATAGAGCGGCAAAGCTTCGGCATAGTTGTGCATGTATTTATCGAGAATACGAGCTGCTTTCAATCTTGCTGGATAACTGTTATCAGGATTCCATTTGAAGACGGCTTTATAGAAATCCAGAGCGTCTGAATAATCACCTAACTTTTCCAGAATATCACCGGCTTCATATGCGGAATCGTCAATTTTATCACTTTTTCTATATGTTTTAATTAACTGTTTGAATTTATTTAAAGCAGACCTGGCTAAATTCTTGTCCATAAAAGCTAATGAATACTTTTCTGCATTCTTTTTGTCCATCATTGCACTATCATAAAGAAGGTCTGCATCAACTATCTGGGTCGTTGGCTCAAGTCCTTCTACAAGAAGCACATTAAAATAATCATATTGGGTCATGGTATTCAATGCATAAAGCTCTGCTTTAGCATTATTGTACTTTTCATTATTGCCAGCTTTAGAATAAAAATCTACGAGTGCTTCCATGTATTGCTTATATTCTGTCCTGCTTTTTTCTACTAAGTCCACGATATCCATTTCACCTGCATTTGCACTAACAAACATGCCGGGGTAGTACGTTGCATTACTTGTTCGAAAAGGTAACGCTCCATTTGAGTTATTATTAGGACTTTGACAACTCAGGGAGATGAACATTAATGAGATAATTGCTGCTATACTAATTTTTCTTGCCATAATGGCCTCCTTTCAACATAAATTAATCCCAAAGGGTTATTTCACAAATTATTTATTATCAATTATCAATTTAAGAGCAATTCGTCAAGTACAAACAGGCAAAAATTTAACTTAAACTGGTGAATTTATTTGTTATAGGGGAAATTTGCCAAATTTTGGCGGAATTGGTTATTAAAATTGGTATCCTATAAAAAAACAGGGAAAAGTCCGAATAACTTTAATTATACTGTTATGAGTAAAAAAGGATTTGACTTTTATTGTCGGTTAAGTTATAATGCTATCATAATCAGGGGGGTATGACCATGGAGGTGGGCATCTTTGTTACAAATTTTGAGATGTTCTATTAGTCAAAGTAAATATCCCGGTAAATTGGCGAATAAAAAATATTATCTAAATGATTAGGGAATATTATAATGAAATTTAACACATTTACTTTGATTCTGAGTTCTATTTTATTATGCACTTTAATTATTCTATTCGGCTGCGAAGAACAAACAGTCCGTCGAGAAAGACTTAATCCTGAATGGTTTAATCAGCCTGCCTTTCAGCAAATAAAGTCTTCGCAATATTCTGCTGCTCCTGAGCCACAGAGAAATATAACCCAGAATAATCGGGCTCCAAAAATCAGATTTAATGCAATGAGCCATGATTTTGGTAAAATTGGCCTCGGTACGATTAACAATATTTGTGAATTTACTTTTACTAATGTGGGAAATGACAATCTTATAGTTACAAATGTTAATACTTCTTGTGATTGTACTGTGGTTATGTTGGAGGATGATAAAAAAGAATACGCGCCTGGTGAAAGTGGAAAAATATTTGCCGGTTACACTGATACTGAGCTTGGTCAGGCCATAAAACATATTTATGTTAGTACTAATGATCCTGAAAATCCCAAAACCGAGCTTGCAATAATTGCCGAGCTTGTTGCGCCGATTTATTATGAACCCAAAAAAATTACTCTTTCTATGATAGCTGAGAATGGCGATTGTCCGGCAATTAAAATTAGAAGCCTGGATAATAAACCGTTTTCTATTACCGGCTTTGAGTCGGATGATAACTTCATCACTGTTAAATATAATCCCAATAAAAAAGCGACCGAGTTTGTATTGGAACCAAAGGTGGATATGGTGAAACTTAGAGCAACTCCGGAAGGCCGTTACAGAATTAACCTTTCGCACCCGGATTGCAAAGTTGTAAGCGGCTCATATTATACACCTCCAAGATTTTCGATAAGTCCTCGAAGGATTGTAGTTAAGAATGCTGATCCTTCAAAAACCATTATAAAAACGATTAATATAACGAGTAATTATGGTGAAAGTTTTGATCTTAATACAACGTTTACAAATCATGGTGTCATGAAAGTTAGCGATAGTCTGAAAACACCTAATGGATACCGGCTTACTGTCGAAATTAATCCGCCTGCTGCAAAAAATGGCGATAAAATGTTTTCTGAAAATATAAATTTATCTTTGCCTGGCATAAACACTTTTACAGTTCAATGTAATGGATTTTATCCGGGTGCAGTTGTTACATTAAATGAAGATGATGAAGAGTGCAAGACCTGCGGTCCGGTAAGACTTGATAAGCCAAGCATGAGTAGGCATCCAAGGTAAGAAATTGCATGCTTATATGTGCAATGATATCTTGAGTTATTTTATTTCAGCGCAATAATTAATCACTGCAATATATGATAGGGCTCCTGTAGCAAAGTTTTTTCTTGTAATATTTAAGATAATCAATTATTTTGAAGAAAATCAGGAACTTTTATAGTTGATAGAGTTTCAGGCCATACAGCAAGATTAAATTTTCAGCAGGAGCAAAACAATGTTCTTAATTACAGCAAGCCTAAAATCAGAAAAAGCCATTTTTACTCAATTTCGCCAAATCTCAAAATTCAAATTTTGGATTTTATTTTTGCTATTTACCTTAGTTGCACAAACAGCTTTGGGTATCGATTTTGAGTCGAATATTTCCGAGCAAAACAAGTCAGGTGCATTGACTTTAGCCGCAGATGGCAAAGCGGCTCCTTTATATATCAGCAGTCAGGACTGGCCGGGTGTTATTCGTGCCCTTGGAGACCTGCAAAGCGATATTAAGAAGGTTACAGGTATCGAGCCAGCAATTTCTAAAGATGCTGTCCCGAGTGCAAAAGAAGTCGTTCTCGTGGGAACTCTTGGAAAAAGTCCGATTATTGACCAGCTTGCAAGTGAAAACAAGATTGATGTTTCCGATGTCAAAGGGCAATGGGAAACTTTTATTGTTCAGGTAGTTGAAAATCCGCTCTCTGGAGTGGATCGTGCTCTTGTAATCGCAGGTAGCGATAAACGCGGCACAATCTACGGAATTTACGACTTGTCAGAAGATATCGGAGTTTCACCGCTGCACTTTTGGGGGGATTCTCTGCCCAAAAAGAAGAATTCAGTATATGTTTTGCCCGGAAGAAACAAACAGGGGCCTCCTTCTGTTAAATACAGGGGTATTTTCATTAATGATGAAGCACCTGATTTGAGCAACTGGGTAAGAGATAATTTTGGAACAGTTCCGCCTTCTGATGATCCTCCAGTTCCGGGTAACGTTACAAATTATAACAGTGAGTTTTATGTAACTGTTTTTGAGATGATTTTACGTATGAAGGGTAATTATCTCTGGCCCGCGATGTGGAACAACGCTTTCAATGAAGATGATCCCTTAAATCCGAAACTCGCAGATGAATATGGCATAGTAATGGGAACATCACACCAGGAGCCAATGATTCGTGCCCAGAAGGAATGGGACAGGCGTTTTAGGAATAGTTGGAATTATTACACACAACCAGATGAATTGCAGCAATTCTGGCGTGATGGTATTACAAGAAATAAGGATTATGAAAGTATTCTTACAATTGGTTTACGTGGTGCGAATGATACTGAAATGATTCGGGGCGGTACCGACGAGGAAAGCATGGCTCTTCTTGAAAAAATCGTAGATGTCCAGAGGGAAATGATTACCGAAGTATACGATAAAGATATTTCAGAAGTGCCTCAGGCGTGGTGTCTGTATAAAGAAGTACAGGCGTATTACACTAAAGGCCTGCGAGTTCCAGATGATGTAACACTTCTCTGGGCCGAAGATAACTGGCACAATGTCCGCAGATTACCTACCGAAGCCGAAAGGAAACGTTCCGGCGGCGCTGGAATCTATTACCATTTCGATTACCACGGCGGTCCCCGCGATTACATGTGGATAAATACGATTAATTTCCCGCAGGTCTGGGAGCAGATGACACTTGCCAAGGAATACGGTGCCGACAGAATATGGATTGTAAATGTAGGACACTTGAAACACGTTGTTTTCCCAATGGAGTATTTCCTTAATCTCGGCTGGAACACAAGCCAGTGGACAAATGATAATATAAGAGATTATATTGAAATGTGGGCTAAGCGTGAATTTGGTTCAGAATTCGCAAAAGATATTGCTGAAATCTATGTGCAATATGCTCGATTCAATTCAAGACGCAAACCTGAATTGCTTGATACTTCTGTTTACAGTCAGACAAATTACAGGGAAGCGGAAATATTTGTGGAACAGTTTAACGCTCTTGTGGCTAAAGCAGAGGGAATTTATTCCAAGCTGCCTGAAGAAATGAAAGATGCTTTTTACGACCTGATATTGTTCCCTACGAAAATCTCTGCTAATTATACCGAACTGTATCTTACCGCTGGAAAGAACACCCTTTATGCACAACAGGGACGTGCTTTAGCAAATGATTTGGCAGATAAGGTCACGGAATTATTCCAGAACGATGCCGATATGATAGATCATTTCCATAACGAATTTGCCGATGGAAAATGGAATCATTTCATGGACCAGGTACATATCGGCTATACAAGCTGGAATGCACCAAGACAGAATAGTGCCCCTCGTACCAGAACCGTCACTCTCTCAGAAGAAGCGGCTCTCGGTGTTGCGGTAGAAGGCTCCGAACAAGCATGGCCGGGTACAGAAGTACTATCTCTTCCGCAATTCGATATCTTTAACAAGCAGAAATTATTTATTGATGTATTCAATAAAGGTCAGAAATCATTCTCATACACCGCTTCGCCAAGCGATGCATGGATAACAGTTAATTCCGCAAAAGGAACAGTTGAAAAAGAAGAGAGACTCTGGGTTTCTATGGACTGGAGCAAAGTTCCAAAAGGAACTAATCAAGGCACTATAAAGATTGAAGGTGCAGGTGGAACCGCTACAATCAAAGTTGAAGCTTTCAATCCTATAGAAGTGACACCAGAGACACTTGATGGCTTTGTAGAAGGCCATGGTGTTATTTCAATCGAAGCTGAACATTACACAAAGAATGTTCCAGCAGGTGACGTTCGCTGGGAAGTAATCGAAGATTACGGCCGGACACTTTCCGGTTTATCCGTTATGCCGATGACCGCAAAAAGTGTAACACCTCCTCAGAATTCACCTTGCCTCGAATATAAGATGTATATATTCAATCCGGGTGAAGTGAAATTCTATGGAATCGTCGGACCATCATTAAACTTTGATCCATCAAGAGGAACGCATATAGCAGTATCAGTTGATGACCAGGAACCTCAAATTATTGAAATTCTGCCTCAGGATTTCAGTGCAGTTAACGGAAATCGTACATGGGAAAATTCGGTAAGAAATAATTGTTATGTCCTGCAAGCGACACTGAACATTGAAGGTTCAGGTTATCATACTCTGAAAATCTGGATGGTTGATCCTGGTATTGTTATTCAAAAGCTTATTCTTGACCTTGGCGGCTGGAAGCCAAGCTACCTCGGACCGACTGAAAGCTATCGTAATTGAAAAAAACAAAGAACTAAAGCTAATAGTAGTCAGAAGACAGTAGTCAGTAGTAAGTATCTACTGTCTACTGTATTCTGTTTTCTGTCTTCTAATCATCAAATATTTTTCTATATGTATGACAGTAGGGCCGTTTGCTGTTTTTGTCATAGTATTGCTGGTGATATTCTTCTGCTGGCCAGAATCTTGTTGCCGCAGTAATTTCCGTTGCAACTTTTTTACCTTTTCCCAAAAGTATATTAACAAGCTTTGTTGCGGTTTTCTTCTGCTCTTCGTTTAAGTAAAAAATTACTGAACGATACTGATGTCCAATGTCTGGACCTTGCCCGTTGACCTGTGAAAAGTCATGTGTCTCGAAAAACAATTTAGCGAGCTTTTCATAACTTGTTTTGTTTGGGTCGTAAATAACCTCTACGGATTCAGCGTGACCTGTCGTGCCGGTACAGACCTGCTCATAAGTCGGGTAGGCAACATGGCCGCCTGTATAACCAACGGTGGTCGAGATAACACCCGGTTCTTTTTGCATGTGGTATTCTGTTCCCCAGAAACAACCTGAGGCGAATATTGCCTTTTCAGTTCTTACTCTTTCCGCGGCCGGGATGAAAATCATTGAAATCGAGTTCACGCAATATCTGGTATTTTTTTGAGTTAATCTTTCTCCAAGAAATACGTGTCCCAGGTGTCCGCCGCAGTTTGTACAGGTTATTTCTGTTCGCATTCCATCCGCGTCAAGTGTCCATTTGACTGCTCCTGGAATTTGCTCGTCAAAGCTTGGCCAGCCGCACTCGGATGCGAATTTGTCATCAGATTCGAAAAGTTCTGCACCGCATCTTCGGCATGTATAAACGCCTTTCTCGAAAAAATTATTATATTCACCGGTAAAAGGTGCTTCAGTTCCTTTATGGATTATTACCTGTCTTTCGTCGCGATTTAGTTTTCTATACATTTTTTTATCCTTTTCGGTTTTTTTAGAATTGTCGTTTTCCTTCTGGCTTGCATTTAAAAACAATCCACTAATTCCGCCGGTTATGAGGATAACTACAAGTAAACTAACTAATTTTATTTTATCGTTGCTCATTTTATCAACTCCTTTTATACAAATAGTATAGGTAGTTATTATTTATACTCTTAATTTCAAATATAAGTTCATAAAGATATTTTTAAGGAAATTCCTTCTTTTAATAATTTTTTGCGCCCTATTTCCATATCCTGAACAGACTTATATAATAGAAGTGTGGAAAAGAACGACGAAATAAACCTGGTTCAGGCTGCATCGAAAGGCGACGCCGATAGTTTCAGCAGGCTATGTACGCAGTATTATCCTGTTCTGGTTGCTATTGCTTACTCGCAACTTTCTGACAAAGACCTTGCTGAAGACGCTGCTCAGGAAGCTCTTTTCGTAGCTTTTCGTGACATTTCTAAATTGAAAAATTCTGATTTGTTCGTTAGCTGGCTTACGAGAATATGCCGTAATATTTCGTTTGACATGGCAAAGAAAAGAAAAAGAGACGAACATATCAGACTTGAAAATTGTGAAATTCGTTCAAAGGAAAAAACACAGGATGATAACTGCGATGAAATTCTCAGGAATATTATTGCGAAATTGCCTCTGAAATCGAAAGAAGTGGTTTTCCTGAAGTTCTATAACAAATTGAGTTATGAAGAAATTTCAACTGTGTTGGGAATATCCCTGGAAGCTGTTAATGGCAGACTAAGAAGAGCTAAAAAGTTAATCGCCAAAGAGTTAAACAGGCAAGATTCTGTTGAGGTGGAACTATGAAGAGCAAAAAAGATGAGAAATGGCTGGACGAAAATATTTCGAAAGCTGTTGGTTTCGGCGAAGTTCAATTCGATGCTGAAAAATGGAAAGAGAAATATAACCTCAAAGAATCGATTTCACATGCAGGAATTGGAAAACATAAATATATATGGAGATATTTTATGAAACATAAAGTTACAAAATACTCAGCAGCAGCAATTATTATACTTGCGTTTCTTTTGGTTTTATTCAATCCTTTTGGAGGTTCAAAATATGGAGGTGTAGTCCTGGCTGAGGTCGCACAAAAAATGGAAAATATTAAATTATTTGTGTGTAAGGAACATACCCTCAATATTGATATAGAAAAAGGCGACGTAACTCTTGAGACGAATGGAATCAAATATCTCAGTACATATGGAGTTATTGATGAGCAATACACAACTGATGGTAATCTCGGTTATAGATTTTGTGTTTCGAGAGAGCAGATGAAAATTGTCGGTCTTTTTCCTAAATGGATAAAGGGCTATGTGGAAATTCCCCTGAGTGAGACTCTGGCTCCTTTGATTGATCGCCTGACTCCTTATGGACTTGTAGAGCACTTCATGACTGTTGAGCATAAAAATCTTGGAAGAAGCAATATTAATGGTCGCGAGGTTGAAGGATTTGAAGCGATAGACGTTGGACTCTGGCCGATACAAGACACATTTAATATTCTATGTCCTGTAGAGCAAATTACATGGAAGTTGTGGATTGACGTTAAAAGTTCTTTACCCGTGCAGATTGACTATGAGGTTATCCTGGGGATAGGGCAATTCTCAGGATGGAAGAGACTCAAGATGGAATGCAAAGCTTATGACTTTGAGTTTTATCAGGAAGTACCGGAAGATATGTTTGTTCCCGATATTCCCGAAGGATATAAACCAATTAATATTATCAAACAAATTATTCCCGTAGATACGATTCTAAAATTCTTTAAAAGTCCAAACAATTAAAGAATAATTACTATTTTCTAATTCATACTTTCAAAGCCCTATGTGCGGATAGGGCTTTTTTAAAAATACAAATAAATATGGCCTATACAAAGCCTTCGTGTAAATATATAAGAAGCCAGTCTGGAATATCTAAATAATTTAGACTAAAATGAGTGGTTCAATTGTCTTGAATATAGTTGAACGTTCAGCATCGATAAAGTGCAGAAAGGACCAAATTGAAAGATAGACGTCTTGTATATCGCTTGTCACATTCGGATCCTGATGCATTGCGTCAAATATATAATCGGTACAAAAATGACATGTTCACTGTGGCTATAGCTCTTCTGTCCGATCCGCATATGGCGGAAGATTGTATACACGACGTATTCGTCCACTTTGCCGAAGCTCCGACAGACATGCGTGCAAAACGCAATCTCAGGGGATACCTGATGCGATGTGTTGCGAACAGGGCTAAGAACCTGATCAAACGGCATCAGATAGAATCTGATTGTCAGAAAGATGAGCAGGATTATACAAGCGAAAAGGATTGTACGGAAGGCAGAATTATAGTTTCGGAAGAATCGATGCGAATCTTTGAGGCAATGCAAAAAATATCCGCTGAGCAACGCGAAGTGGTCAGTCTGCATATACATGGGCGAATGAAGTTCCGTGATATTGCACAACAATTAGATGTCTCAATTAATACTGTACAGAGTCGTTATCGTTATGGTATCGAGAAACTCAAGACACTTTTATAAGGAATAGGATATATGAAGTCCTTTAGAAAGATAGAAAAGATTGTTGGGAATGCACATGCTATGTCCGGACAAGCCGCTGACAAACGCATATTGACCGATGCCAAAGTCGCTTTAATCAATTCCTCACATAACCAACCACAGGCCAAGCGGCCTGCTAAAAACCTATGGAGATTTATCATGGAAAGTAAAGTTACAAAATATTCAGCCGCGGCGGCAGTTGCACTTGCGTTTGTGTTGGTTTTATCAAATCCCTTTGGAGGCTCTCAATACGGAGGTGTAGTTCTTGCAGATGTTGTGCAGAAAATGGAAAATATACAGACGATTGTGCACAAAGAACATCGTTACTATTATGAGCTGGGGAAAGAGGAACCATTTCTAAAAGCAGATGTCATTAAACATTGCTCTCAGAATCTTGGAGTTGTAGAGGAGCAATATACAACCGAAGGTGAACTAATGTATCGGGTTTACGTTTTAGGAAAATCAAGTAATTTTGTTGCACTTCTGCCGGAAACAAAGAAGTACTTTAAAATGCCATTACGTGACAGTATGTCTCAGGTGATCGAGCGTTTGACGCCTCAAGGGCTCTTGGAGCACTTTATGGAGATAGACCACAAGGAACTTGGTAGAAGTAAAATAGATGGTCGCGAAGTGGATGGATTTGAGGCCATAGACACAGAATTCTGGCCAATACCTAACGAATTCAGCTTTCTATTCCCGGTCAAGCAGATTACTTGGCGATTTTGGATTGATGTTGAAAATTTGTTACCGGTAAAAGTGGAATACGAGGTCATTACAGATAAAGGATTACTTACTGGAATGAAGGCACTAAAGATTGTTTGTAAAGCTTATGCTTTGGAGTATTATCAGGAATCAGACGAGAAATTATTTAAGCCAGATATTCCAGATGACTATATCGAATTTAAAGTTACAGATTTAATTCCGACAGAAGCGAAAGCCGGTATTGTAGGTTTAGGCATCCTGCCTGCAGGTATTATTATCTGGAGAAAACGAAGAAAGAATAAAATCATTCAAAACGTTAAAAGTTGATACCATTCCAATACTTGATATCAAAGCCCTTTCCACTGATAGGGCTTATTTTTATATTAAAATCCAGATTTTCAGACCATATTTTTTCATTTTTAATAGATTTTGCGCCGATTTTTCATTCTAATCGAGACATATATATAGATAAAACAGAACGTTCTGATAAAAAGATATTTGAAATATGACAGAATCTGATGACTTAATTCTTGTTCGGCGAGTACTGAATGCAGATCCGGAAAGCTTTAACGAGCTGTGTCAACGATACTATCATCCATTAATTGCGATAGCAAATTCTGTATTGATGGATGGACATTTAGCTGAAGACGCGGCTCAGGAAGCACTTGCCCAGGCATGCGGGCAGCTTCCAACATTAAAGAAACCTGAAATGTTCGGCCCATGGGTAGGAGCTATATGCCGGAATATAGCTAAGGATATCCTTAACGAGCAGTTAAGAGAGCGAAAGATTGCTAATAATCATCAAATTCAGGAAAAAGATCCTGATAAAAATGATGAAGAAGCGATTTTAGCGAGAGCGTTGCAGAGTTTGCCGCAGGATTTAAGGGAAGTTATTTTCCTTAAATTTTTCAACGAAAAAAGTTATGAGCAAATGTCAAAAATTCTCCGGATAACGGAACATGCGATAGATGGCAGACTTAGAAGGGCGAAAAAACGTATAGCTGCTTATCTTGAGAAAAACAGATTCAGGAGGCAATGAATCCCATGAAAAATAATAATGATAAAAAATGGTTGGAATTCTTGCTGTCACGATATATACATCGTGACAGCAAGAATTTCGATTTCCAGCAATGGATTCAAAAGCATCCTGAAGAAGCAAAATTATTACAGAATGGTTTTGAGAGTTCAAACAAGGAAACAAAAATATCAAAAAAACAAATCTGGAGATTTATCATGGAAAGTAGACTAACAAGATATTCAGCAGCGGCAGTAGTCGCACTTGCGTTTATATTAGTTTTATCAAATCCTTTCGGAAGCTCGAAATATGGAGGAGTTGTACTTGCCGATGTTCAAAAAAGAGTCGCTGGCATTGAGACATGTATGATACGAGGCACAAAAACCTGGACGAATCCAGCTAAGCCTGGTGAAGTTTTCGAGTTTGGTGGGATTAAATGGCATTTTGACCTTATTAAATATTTTTCAAAACAATATGGTTTAGTTGAGGAGGGATACGTTGATAATCAACTTATTTATCGTATTACATTGAATGTTCCTAAGCATCAGGCTTTTGCTATTATGCCGCAATGGAAGAAATATGCATTATTTAACGACACAGACAATCAATTGCAGCCATTTCTGGAAAGCGTTACTCCCGATGGTATTGTTAATTTCCTTCTTGAGAGTACCTATAAGGAACTTGGACGAGGCAATATTGATGGTGTCGATGTTGAGGGTTTTGAATTTCAAAACGCTAAGCGTTTCACAGAACTTTTTCCAAAATTTTTGGCTGATTTTCAGGAGGCAAAAGGTAAAGTATGGATAGGAATTGAGGAACAACTACCAGTCCAGGTCGAAGGTGATATGGTTTTTGGTAAGAGCCTTATGACAATGTTAAATGACCTGAATCTGCATGAATTCAATATTATAAGTGATTATAACATTGAACTTGATGACGCTATCTTTGATATAAGCATACCTGAAGGTTACACGGAGCTAACACTGGTTGATATTCTTTCAGTGATTCCGACGAGTATAAAAGCGGGAACTGCGGGTGCAGGTTTGGGTATTATTCTTATTCCAACTGGCATAATTTCATGGAGAAGGCATAACAGGAAGAAAAGAGCACAAACCCAGAAAAAATAAAGTATACTATAAAGTCTAAATATTAAAGCCCTGTCCTTGAACAGGGCTTCTTTTATGATTTTAAAAGGTGCAATATAAAAAACAGGCAGAAAATATATTTAAAATAGACTAAAATGTACAAGTTAAGCGTATTATGTGTGAAGAATGATCATTCACATTGTTAGAGAGATATATGGTAGAAGATACGATACTGATGTGGCGATTTAAGCACGGCAGCAGGGATGCTCTGGCTCGAATCTACAATAAATATGAAGCTCATCTACTGACATTAGCAACCGCTCTTTTAAATGATATAAGTGCCGCTGAAGATATAGTACATGATTTCTTCGTGTCTTTCGCTAAATCCGGGGATAAGTTAAGACTCGATGGAAATCTGAAAGGATATTTAGCAATATCAGTTGCAAATCGTGCGCGTGATTACATGCGAGAAAAGCAGCGACATTCAAATAGTCGGGATAGATATCAGACTGGAAAATTAAATATAAAAGGACCTGATGTTTATGCCGTTTTGGATGAAGAATTAAGGTTGCTAACTCGTTCGCTTGATCAGCTTCCATATGATCAGCGAGAGATATTGATGCTTTATTTTTACAGCGGCTTGAAATTCAGAGAAATTGCAGGAATGCAGAATCTTTCAATTAATACAGTCCAAAGTCGGTATCGTTATGGGCTGGAAAAACTCCGCGTTTTATTAAATGGAGAACTGAAAAAATGAAACCTGTAAGAGATATTCGTAGGTTAATAATGAGATTACATATTATACCCAGTGCCAAAATGCATCGGGAAACACTCAATGATGTCTTAGAAGCACAGGAAGAAATCAAAAGAGATAATTCAGGCGTAACTTGCCTATATATAGGGAGATTAATTATGAAAAGCAAAATTACAAAATATTCAGCCGCGGCGGTAGTCACGCTTGCGATAGTATTTGTTTTACTAAATCCTTTTATTTGTTTTCAATATGGCAATATTGTTTGGGCAGATATTCCGCAAAAAGTTACAGATGCTGAAACAATGATAGTAAAAGGAACAAAAATATTTAAGCATCCCGGCGACAATGGCGAAGTATTTGTATTTGATGGATTAAAAGGCCAATTCGACCTTATAAAATATTTTTCTAAGCAGTATGGTTTTGTTGAGGAAGGTTACTCTGAGAATAACTTGGTTTATCGTATCACATTTAATTTGCCGCAGCGACAAACTCTTATTCTTTTAACGCCATATAAAAAGTATTTGAAATATGATTTAAAAGACGAACTAATCCAAATGTTAAAAAATCTGACGCCTGTAAATATGATAAATCTGCTACTTCAGAATGGCTATGAGGAATTAGGGACAAGCATTATTGAAGGAGTTGATGTTGATGGTTATGCTTATCACGATAAGGAGCGTTTTTTAAAGATTTTCCCCAAGCTTGTTTGTGATATTAAAAATGCAAATGGAAAAGTATGGGTAGAAGTTAATGGCCAATTACCGATTAAGTTTGAAAATGATTTTCTTGTAGGTAAGAGTTTTTTAACCATGTTTAATGATTTGGAAATTAGCGAAGTTAATTATTTAAGTGATTTCAATATCGATCTTGATGAAAAAATATTTAATATTGATACACCATCGGATTATTCAGAAATAGCTCTTGTCGATATACTTCCTTTGATTCCCACAAGTGTTAAAGCAAGTGTTGCTGGTGCAGGTTTGGGTATTATTCTTATTCCGACTGGTATTATTTCATGGAGAAGACATAACAGGAAGAAAAGAGCACAAACTCAGAAAAAATAACATAATTTTCAAAATTTAATAAATTTTATGTAACGAATTGATATTTCTATCGTCTATAATAAAAGAATAGATTGGAATAAAGCTTATTGTATTTTCTGATAATTTTGTGGGGCGTTAAATCAGGAAACATCAGGTTAGACGAGTTAATATTAACAAATTTCTGTCAGGGTGGATATGGAAGTAAAAAGCAGAAATATCCGAATCTTAATCACCTTATGTCTAATTGTGATTTTTGTCGTTCCTACTATTGGCAAAACAGAAAACCTGTCTGAAAATAATCAACAAACCAAGTCTTTGTCAGATAAGGAAATATTGGCATCTCTTGATAATTATGAATCACCTTTCGAAATACTTAAGCGTATCCAAAGTGGCCAAAATCCCAAAGAAGAGTCTGAATCGAAGTTCGAGCCAGAGCCTGAAAATGTGCCTGAGATTGAGTTAATCCCCGAACCTGCGACTGAATATGTACAGAAAACTGAGCCTGTTTATGACGATGATGTTATTGCTATTGCAAAACTGAAAACCGTGCGTTTAAAAAGCTGGTATCCGATGAACGCTCTGACAATGCTCAAGATATATACGACATCGAAGGAGCCGCTTGAGCTTTGGGAAAAACCGGATGATGCACCGCAATTTCCGGCTTATTTTACGTTCAAAGCGGGTGATAGAAATGTAACGGGCTTGACTTATCGTTCTACTCGAAATATGGAGCAGGTAAAGTTTATATTCGATACCGATAGCGACGGCATGCTTTCTGACGAAAGAGTATTTCTTGGCCAAAGGGTTCCTATGATTGTAACTTCTATTACATATAATTTTAGACCTGTTACTATTCAAAATGCAAAACAGGGAATATCCGGCGGGACATTTGATGTGCAATGTAACGATGGTGAATGGTTTACAATCCATCCTAATTGTTATCGTGGAGGTAGTGTGGTTCTGGATGGCACTTCGTATCGAATAGGAATAGTCGATGGAGATTTTGACGGTAAATATAACCGCATATTCTCGCCTCCAATGGGGGGACGTCTTCCCAAATGTGATATTTTTGCGATAGATATTAATGGCAATCATGAGTTTGATTTCCATCGTTCTATGGAATCTGAGCTTATACCTCTGAGCAGGTTTATTCAGGTTAAAGATAAATATTATAGTATCGAAGTTTCCGAAGACGGCAGGACAATCGAGTTCAGAAAAGCAAACGTAGAGTTTGGCACGCTTGACCTGGGAGGAGAGGAAGTTGATTTTCGTTTCTGGTCGGATGCGATGCATTATCGAATCAAAGGCTCGGATAAAACCTGGCAATTACCTGTTGGAAAATATGGAGTAACCACATTAGTAAAAACTGAAAAGGACTCTAATGGAGAAAATCTAAATTTTTACGCTCCTGCGGAAGCCGCAGGAAAACTCGCATACTTTGAAATAAAACCAAACGAGACTACTACAATTCCAATTGGTAAACCCAGTAAAATAGTGACTACAATGGACCGTATCGGAGATGAAGTTAAACTTGAATTCCGTCTTATAGGCAAAGCTGGCGAGTCATATATACCAGGTGCAACTAAAAACGGGGAAAACATACCTGAGCCGACATTTAAGGTTTTAGATGAATCTGGAAAAGTAGTTTATTCCGGTACATTCGAGTATGGTTGAGGCGGCTACTGTCGGCACTTGTGGCAAGTGCCAAAAAAACAACAAACACGTTACGGATATAATGATGGCTCTTCCAGCGAAAAATATCGAATGGAAATCGATATGCATCTTGATTCTTTAGATTTCGAACAGGATTCTACTTTTCACACAATTGATTGAAAAAACAGTTGTTAAACATTTAATTCATAAATATTTGTAAATTTAATAGTCCATATTCTAATAAGTATTAGTCGTAACGATTGGATAGATTTTGTTTAAAATCCATATATTGGTTATGTTTATATTTGTTGGTATCTATACACTTGTTAGTTCGTTGTATCAACTTTCTTTGTGAACATTATTGTATAACCTTTTTTCTGCTTCCTGTCGTTTGCTTCAAAGTAGCTGCCTGCAAGTAAATTATTTACCATTTCTAAGCGAGCCGTATAACATACTGAACCTCCATACATGAAAACGAGATATACTTGTTTTCCGGATACAATTCCTTTAATGTTGTAACTTCCGATTATGCCACTCACTTTGTTTTGCTCTTGTTTTAAATACCCCTCTCCCCAACCAAACAAATAGCTGCCTTCTGCATCATACCATTTGCCAGAAATGTCTATTTCAGCAGGTATATTTTTTGAGATTGAAACAAGCCATGAATCAACTTCTTTTTGCTGCAATGCACAGGATGTTAGAAAAAAATTGGATAGAGCTAAGAGCGAAATTAATAACTTTTTCATTGTTTGATTTCTCCAATCTACTAATCAAAGAAAACATGAGTGACTTCCTTTGATTGGTTATTGAAACCTCAGGGTTGAACAGCCTTGTCAAGATAATCGGCCATGATTTCAGCCATATCGGTTGGAAGGCTTCTGTCGCTTGCCCCGAAGTTCCATGCTGCGGCAACAGCGCTATTCGTGCTATCGAAATCCTCATCTCGAACGAGGTCCCCGGTTTCTGCATCCACCAACATCATTCGCATGTTCATATAGGAGTTGCCAGCCATTCCCCCTACCCAGAAACGTGCCGCGAAACTCGTAATTCTCATGTCGCTCACCTTGATTTTTACAAGCAGAGCCGAACTTCCATACGTCTCATTGCTATTGACTGCTTCCACCCTCTTATACTTGTTTCTCTTGAGCAAGGAGCTGATCAAAGTCGAATGGCAATCCTTCAGCTCTTGTTTGTAATCATTTTTCAGTTCAGGTGTTGTTTCTATTTCGTAGATAATAAGCTCGCTATAGTGTTTTTCCAGAGGCTGCACAGGTGGAGATTGAACAGCACTTTCCTTTTGTTCGCCACCTCCGCTAGTAGCGCAACCGCTAAGACCAACGATGATAAATGCAATGATAGTATAAACAAGAACAGCCCATACACTTTTATGTTTCATAACGATCTCCTTTTTGGTCTAAACATTTGATTTTGCACTAAGCCCGATCCATTTTGGATTTTATCCCCTTACATTTTAATTGGGAATCACAATTAGCATTCTGGATCCCTTTGATCAAGTTCCATAATGACTTAAGTTTTTGCATCATAACAAGATATTAAATCCTTTTACCGCTAATTTTTCTTAATGATAACAAATATTTTCTTATTGACAATAAATTTTCAGAAAATATTATGCTTTCTATTTATTTAACATAAGTATTATGAGTAATAATGGGAAATGTTATTAGTGACGGATACTAACAATGACAAAAGAACTCGATAAGATTGCATATTGCGGCCTTTATTGTGGGGATTGTTTCGGGCATACTCAAAAAATTGCGGATATGGCAAGAGACATTAGAAAAGAATTCAGGAATAATCGTTTCGATAAATTGGCTCCGGTTTTTGCGGAGATACCATTTTTCAAGGAGTTTAAGGATTATGATAAATGTTATAAATTGTTGGGAATGATGGTGAAATTACGCTGCAATAAGATGTGCCGCGGCGGCGGAGCTTCCCCAACATGTAAAATCAGGATTTGTGCTAAAAAGAAAAAACTTGATGGCTGCTGGCAATGTGACGAATTTGCTACATGCGAGAAACTTAAGATCCTTGAACCAAATCATGGCCAGGCCGTAATTAAAAATCTGCGAAAACTCAAAAAAGTTGGGCCTGCAGAATTTCTCAAAGGCAAAAAAAACTGGTACACAACCAAATAAAGGGATAAGCTTATTTTATTGGTGATGTAGTCCAGTCGTAAGTTGTAATTATTGTGCTATCTGAAAATTTAATTCCTGTTTCGCACATTGGCATGCCGCTTACTTTACCTGTAGCTATTGTTCCGATAGCTGTGATTTCAAGTTTGGCTAAATCTACAACTTCATCTTTTTCTGATGTGCCATTTGAATTACGATCGAACCAAACTCTAATACCATTCAGTTCCGAGTCTGTAAGTGTGCCATCTCGATTATCATCCAGAGCGTTTAAGGCTTTGTAGCCATCTTCGTAGAACATCCACCATGAAACCGAACCGAATAGTTGTCTGCCGGATGTAATTTGTCCTGTATTTTCCGGGTCCCAGACAAGAATCCCAGTTTCCGGCTTTATCCATGACCATGTCTCTTTCAGACCGTTACCATCAAGATCGAACTGAACGTTTTGATTGGGCGCAAGAAGCTGGTTTAGCTTTTGATTTTGTTTCAGTGAAAATATAATTGGAGTTATTATACCCTCAGGAACATTTTCAAGTTTTGCCAAGCCAGCTTTTACTTCTTTCAAATTATTTTGTTCCTGCTTATCTTTGGTTTCTGCATCGGCAAGCCTGACATAAGAATTTCCAGCTTCGTAACTAACGAAACCCTTTAAACCTGAAATAGGCCTCATTGACTGCCCACTATCTTCTATTATCGATAAACTGAAAGCTTTGTAGTAATATTGTTTTGCCTGTTCAAGAAATACTTTTCTGAATTCCTCGGGCACAACTTGTGATTTGGTTTCATCGAGATAATCTTTATATTGTTCTATAAGACAGGCGAGGCCATGATAATACAAACCATTTTCAGGATCCAGTCCAATAACTTTATTAAAGTATTTCATTGCTTCATTTGCATGCTCATAAAGCTCATCATCATCAAGTGGATCGGGATTCCATTTCTGCTGCTCAAGTTCCTCTCTCTTTTTTTGTACCGCACTACTAACTTCAGCACGTTTATCATTTGGAACATCTCGATCAGAAGCATATCCATACTCTTTCAAAACAAGTTCTCTTGCGTGATTATACAGGTTTTGTGATACAGCTGCCTGTTGCATCCAGTCTCGTGAAATCGATGGTAAAGCTTCTCTTTCATTAGCTCCAACTAAATTTGATTTGTTTGCGAAAGCTACATAATGAATCCTGCCCAAAGTGTAATAAGCATTTATATCATCCGGGTGTTCATTGATATAAGCAGTTGTGTTTTTAATTAGTCTGTCCACTGGTATGGGGGTAGGTATTACGAACATTCCGAAACTAACGGCAGAGAATAAGAAAGTTAAGAACAGTACTGGAAGCAATATTTTTCTTGTCATGGTACAAAATCTCCTTTTTCCTCATTAATTTCAATCTAAGATTGCTTATATCCTTGCAGGATAAACAATTACGTTTCATATTTTTCAATATCTCATTTTTTCAAATACATATTATATTCTACATAAGTATAAGACGTCTGAAACTATGAAACGGTTTTAAAAATTATCTTTTTTTTGTCGAATTTTTGCAAATTCTTCAGGATTTCCGGCTTTTACAAACACATTCGTTGCTTCTTCCCGCGCGATAGTCGATGGAACCGTAGACTGGCTTTGTTTGATTTCTGTAATGCGTTTTAATATTAATGGATTATTTGGTTCTTCCTGCAAAGCGAATTTGTAGTTTTCCAGGGTATAATCGTGGCCGCAATATACTTTTGTATCATCTGGCAGGGCGGCTAATTTTTGGAAAGAATTCCACATAGTTTCTGCACTACATTCAAATATTCTGCCGCAACCTCCAATGAACAGGGTGTCGCCAGTAAAGATGATTCCGCTCTTAAGTTCTTTATTTTTCGGGATGTAGTAGCAAACCGATGTACTTGTATGGCCCGGCGTAGCGATTACTTCAATGTTTATGTTGTCAAAGTATAAGATTTGTTTGTCAGAGACAACTTCATCGATAGGATGTATTCGTTTTTTGTCGCTGCCGATTATTTTGCATCCTGTTTTGCTTTTGAGTTCGCTTATTCCGCCAATATGGTCGCTATGGTGATGAGTCAGGAGAATTGCGGTAAGAGACAGGTTGTTTTTCTCAAGCTCTTTCAAAACAGGTTTACTATCGCCGGAATCAATTGCGATTACTTTATTCGGGGCGTACTTGTAGAGATAAATGAAATTGTCAGAAAAAGCATGGATTACGGTTATTTCATTCATTTTTTATTCCCTGTTCACAAATGATGTTTCAAAAACTATAATAAGAATAAATCTGCGTAATGTACAGAATTTATTGTTTAGGAATATGCCTTGTATTAGGAGTTTGGAATGCGGCTACTATCAGTATTATATTTCATTTTAATCACTCAGATTGCAATTGCTTCTGATGGGACGGATATTTCAGAGAGTCAATATAAGGTACATCAACTTGTAAATGATGGGGCATGGACATGGTTTAACGATGAAAGAGTTATAGTTGATAACCAGATTCTTTATATAGGTAGTATTGACTCACAGGGAAGAGTTCAGGTCGTTCTTCGTTCGCTTGCAAATCCTTCAGAGGAATTGCAAGATGGTAAATATATTATAAGTTCGTGGTCAAGCAAGGATGACCATAATAATCCCGCTTTAATCAAACTTGTTGACGGCAGAATATTAGCTGTTTATGCAAAACACGATTTGGAACCTCAAATCTATTGGCGAATAGCCAGTGTAAGTGATTCAGGTAAAAAGCTGACCTGGGGGCCGGAAACTTCAACGAAGATTGCAGCCAAAGCGACATACAGCAACCTTTTTCAACTTTCCCAGGAAAATGGCAGGATTTACAACTTTATCAGGGCGATAGGATATAATCCGAATTTTATGTATTCTGATGATATAGCTGGGACATGGGAAGGGCCTTTTGTGCTTATTCGTTCGGGTAACGATCATACCCGGCCGTATGTGAAATATGCCAGTAACGGCAAAGACAGGATAGATTTTTTATATACAGACGGCCATCCCCGTGATGTTCGTAATAACAATGTATATCATCTTTATTACAAAGGCGGCAGTTTCTATAAAAGCGATGGAACGCTTATAAAAACACTCGAGCAGGTTAAGGAAATTCCCCTGGTTCCTTCTGATGGCACGCAGATATATGATGGCTTATCTGAAACCGGCCGGGGATGGGTTTGGGACCTGGAATATGATAAGAATGGTAATCCTGTAGCCGCCTATATTTCTTCTGCTGACGGAGCAAGAGGAAATGACCTTCGGTATCGGTATGCAAGATGGGATTCTAATGAGAAGAAATGGATTGATAAACAAATTGCATTCGCGGGTACAAACTTATATGTTCCGGAAAATCATTACGCCGGAGGAATTACGATTGATCCGAATAATACTGAGATAGTTTATATTTCAACTGATGTTATTCCTGAAACAGGAGAAAAGAATAATTCGGGACATTACCAGATATATCAGGGAAAATTATCGCAGGAACATTATATGTTTACATGGGAACATCTAATAAAAAGTACAAGTACCGATAATATACGACCGATTGTTCCACGTGAAAACAATTGTAAAATATGCCTTATATGGCTTCAAGGGCAGTATAACTCTTATACAGATTATAAAATGAGTGTAGTAGGAATTATCGAAGAATAATATCAATTAGAGAATATTTCTCTGATTCGTTGTTAAATAATTAAAATAAGAAATATGTAAATAACATAACCACTTAAAAGGAGCCATCCTTCCCATCTGTCGATAATTTTTCTTTTGCCTGTAAACATAAAGATAAAAAGAAACATGCTTGCAATAATGACCGCTGCAAAGTGTAAGATATCAGACGAATGTATCGGTAAAGGTTTTATTACTGAACTTATTCCAAGAATAAAGAAGATATTAAAAATGTTTGAACCTACTACGTTTCCGACTGCTATTTCAGGATTCTTTTTAAAAGCCGCTACTACTGATGTTGCCAGTTCCGGTATAGATGTGCCGACTGCGACGATTGTGGCACCGATGACGGACTCGCTGATATTAAAATAATGAGCTATATCAATCGCTCCGCTGACAATCCAATTGCCTCCAAAAACTAAAAGTATAAGTCCTGTTGTTATTAAAGTCGCTGACTTTTTCAGGCTATAAATATTTTTATTAACCTGTTCCGTCATTGTGCTTGTATCTTGTGCTATGCCAGCAGTGTAGTAGATGAAAATGACGAAAAACGCTAATAGAATAAGTCCGTCTATTCTTGATAATTCAGAAGTAATTTTACCGTCAATTATCTTGTCGCCGGCCATTACGGCAAGAACCAGGGCGGCGAGCAGGCTGAAAGGTATTTCCTTATATACTGTTCCATGCGTTACTGTAAGAGGAAAAACTATCGCAGAAATGCCAAGAATTAAAAGAATATTTGCTGTATTACTTCCTAATATATTTGTTATGGCAATTTCTGAACTTCCATTCATGCTTGCAGTTATATTGACGGATAACTCAGGTAGGGATGTCCCGAATGCTACAACAGTTAATCCTACAACAAGGTCTGAAATGTGGAGTTTTTTCGCTAAAGATGAGCCGCCATCAACGAGGAAGTCAGCCCCTTTAATTACCAGAACAAAACCGACAATTAGTAGTAAGACAGACAAAAGTAATCGTCCATATATACGAAAAGCGGAAGCTTATTTTTAATAAGCGTTCCATAAATATAAAGTCTGCGGCGTTCCAAGTTCGAAAAGTGTGTTTCTGTCAAGTTTCAATAGGTTTTGTTTGCTTTCGACGCCCATTATGCTGCCTAATGAAAAAGGTCTTTTGTATTGAATTACCTGTGCGTCACCTATTCTCGCTATAGATTTTATCATATCGATTGCGTCATCAAGATAGCCGATATCGTCAATCAGTTTCTTTTCCAGAGCTTCCTGTGCGCCGAAAATGCTGCCGTCAGCAAGTTCTTTAACTTCGTCCATAGTAAGTACTGATTCTCGACCTTTGGCGACTACATTAACGAATATCTCAAGAGTTGGCTTTATCAGCTTGTCTTGAATGTATTGAATTTCTTCGTCACTTGGTGCTCTGAAATTACTTGGCCAGTCTTTCTTTTCACCTGATTTGACTACGACCGGTTGTACTCCTAATTTGTCTTCGAGCAGGCTTTGTAATACAAGGTATGAACTGATTACGCCGATTGAGCCTGTTATCGTAGTTGGTTCGGCGATAATTTTTTCACATGCTACAGAAGCATAGTACCCACCTGAAGCGGCTGTTCCCTGCATAAATGCAATAACGGTTTTTTTAGTTTTTGCCCGGAAATTCATAATCTCATGGTGGATTTGGTCGCTTGCTGAGACTGTTCCACCGGGTGAATCAACACGAAGTATTACAGCTTTGACATTATCGTCTTTTTGAGCGGCTTTCAATTGTTTGAAAACGTTTTCAGCTTGTCCGGCATCAATAATATCCTGAATGCTGACTACGGCAATTTTTGTTCCTACCGGTCCATCTCTCAAGACATCTTCCATCAAGACGTCTTTTTGGCCACTCACAAAAAACATTATTATGCTAATAAACATCAAAATGAATACAATTTTTATCAAAACTGAAAATCCCGTGAAGATGCCTCGAAAGAATCCCAGGAGACCTCCTTTTCGCTTTTTCTCTGAAACAAAAACAGGAGGGGGAGTTGGTTGCGGTGGAGTCTGATTTGCTGAATTATTATAACCTTGAAAATCCATCTCATAATTTCCTTAAAAAATGTCCGTGCATTTTTCTTCGAGTCAATTTTGCATAGTATAAAGATACACTCAACTAAAGTCGGGTTTATCCACGGCACAACAAACTAACGCTTATGGCTGCTCCGTTCCCGGCCTGACCAGGTTCACGCCGCTCATTTGCATGGGACCCGACTTTAGTTGGTTGTAACGACATTATACCAACACAATCGACTTAACGAAAATATTCAGCCTGACTATAGCGGTTTTCGAGTAAAAATACCACTGAAAACATACTTAGCACGGCCAAAATCGTATAAAAGAATTTATACTAAAATCAAACTTTCGATATGCTAATAGTTTTTTGCAAGATTATCAACTTATTTTAGTGTACTTTATAGGGAATAAATAAAAAAAGTGATTTAATTTGACTTTTTAGTAAAAATTATCAAAAATCTATTTTTGGTCGTTTTCCAAGCAAATAAGTGCCCGATTGCATAGTTGAATATGTTGAAAGAGGGTGATATGAAATTACAATCTGAGGGGAATGATAACATGCAGAATAATAATGTAAAAAAGTTGGGAAAATGCTGAAACTCTTGGTTACAGTTCTAAATAGGAGATAAAAGCGTAATCTTTCCATAAGGAAGAAATCAAAAAAAATACTATGGAAAAAAAACACGAGCATAACGAAATATGGCTGAATATAGTTAATTCATTTTCAGATGTTGTGGTATTGACTGATATTCAGGGTAATATTTTAAAAATAAACAAGGCAGGTGAAAGTTTCCTCGGAGTCTCTTCTGAAAAGATAATCGGGAAATTGTGCTGTAAGTTATTTCATGGTTCGAAAAAGCATATTTCTGACTGTCCAATGCAAAAAATGCTTCAGACGGGACAGCGATCAAATTCTGAACATTGTTTGTCTGGAGAAAAATGGATTTCGATAACAGTTGAACCGATAAAAGATGAAAAAGGGGAAATTAAAAATGCAGTACATATCATTCGTGATATCACACAGCAAAAACAATTAGAAAAAACATTAAAAGATTCTGAGGAAAAATTTAAAAGTATTTTTGAAAATGCGACTGATGCAATAACCTATCTCGATTGTAGAGGAAAAATTCTTGATGTAAATAAGCAGGTAGTTAATCTTCGGAACGGCTCTAAAGAGGAAGTTATAAACAGACATTTTTCTAATATTAATGTTTTATCGCTTAAAGATATTCCAAAATATCTTAAATTATTCAAAAGTGTACTTACTGGAGAGAAAGCTACTGTTACAGTAGAGGTATATAATAAAAAACGTGAAAAAAGATTTTTGGAATGTTCCGCTACACTTATAAAATATGATTCCGGCCCTGCGAGAATAATGGTTATTTCCCGAGATATAACAGATCGTAAAATTACTGAAAATATGCTAAGGGAAAGTGAGCAACGGCTTCGTAGTATTATTGACCACAGTATAGAAATGTTTTATATACATGATACGAGTCACCAGTTGACATATGTCAGCCCGCAATGCAAAGATATTTTGGATTATACTCCAGAAGAAATGATGGTAAAGTGGACAGACCTTGTTACTGATAATCCCATTAATATAAAGGGCTTTGAACTTACTCAAAAAGCGATAAAGACCGGCAAGAGGCAGAAATCTTATCTGCTTGAGATAAGGAGAAAAGATGGTAAGTGCAGAATTGTGGAAATCGATGAGTCTCCATTAAAAGATAATAAAGGTAAAGTAGTTGGCATTACCGGTGCTTTGAGAGACATTACCGAACATAAGCATGTAGCTGATGCATTTCGTGAGTCAGAGGAAAAATTTAAGAATTTGGCAGAACAGTCGCCAAACATGATTTTTATAAATAAGAAAGGTAAAGTAGTATATACAAATAAAAGATCATCAGAGATATTAGGATATGAAAGAGATGAATTTTACTCTGATGACTTTAACTTTTTAGGTTTGATTGCACCTGAATCTATAGAAAAAATAACAAACGCTTTTACCCGGCACTTGAATGAGCAGGAGATAGAGCCATACGAATATGCTTTAATTACCAAAGAAGGTCAAAGGATTGAAGCGATAATTACTACGAAATTAATAGACTATGAAGGTTCCAAATCTATACTCGGGATTATAACCGATATTACTGAACGCAAGAAGGTGGAAAATTCGCTGCGGAAAAGTGAAGAAAAATGGCGTTTGCTTTATGAAAACCTTCCTGGCGGCAGTTTTGTCGTTAACAAAGACTACATTATCGAGGATGTGAACGATATTCTCTGTATTCTAACTGGTTTTAAAAGAGAAGAACTTGTAGGGCAGAGTTGCGGTATTATTTGTCCTAAGGGACCGCATAAATGTCCGATTTTTGATCTTGGCAAAATTAGAATAGACAACGATGAGACTGCTGTTAAAACGAAAGATGGTCAGTTGGTTCCGATTCTTAAGAGTGCACGAAAGATTCCATTTGACGATAAGGAAGTTATAGTTGAAAGTTTTCAGGATATTACCGAGCGAAAGAAAGCTGATGAAGAGTTAAAGAATAGCGAGGCACGATACCATAGTTTATTCAACAATGCCAATGATTCTATATTCATTATGGATTTTGATAAGATTATTGAGTGTAACAATAAAACTTTGGAGATATTTAGATGTTCAAGTGACAGAATAATTGGGAAAAAGCCATACGATCCTTTTTCTCCGAAGTTCCAGCCGGATGGACATAGTTCTAAAGAAAAAGCTATAGAAAAAATTAACCTGGCACTTAATGGTCAATCCCAGTTCTTTGAGTGGTATCATCTTAGGTATGATGGAACTCCATTTTATGCAGAAATATCTTTGAGTCCGATAGAACTAATAGGTAAAACCTATATTCAGGCCTTAGTCCGGGATATTTCTGAACGCAAGAAGGCAGAGGAATCCTTACAAAAGAGTGAATACAATCTTTTAGAAGCTCAACGGATAGCACACATTGGTAGCTGGGCTTTACAACTGGATACTGGAGTGGTGACCTGTTCTGATGAAATGCTCAGGATTTGGGGATATGATACGAAAAAGCGGAGCGTGAAGTACGAAGAAATATTGGAACGGATTCATTACGAAGATCGTGATCGAGTCAGAAAGGCGATCTATCGAGCTATGACTAACGAAACTGGGTATGAGTCAGTATTTCGCCTTGTTTTGCCGGACCAGAGTGAGCGCATTATTTATGGATTGGGGCATGTTGAAAAAGATTCGGAAGGTAAGCCCTGTTTTATTCTTGGTACCGGCCAGGACATCACTGAACGAAAAAAAGCCGAAGAGAATATTTTAAAATATCAAAAGCAGTTGAAGTCACTTGCTTCTCAATTGACATTGTCTGAAGAAAAGGAAAGACACAGGATTGCTACGGAACTGCATGATCATATAAGCCAATATCTTGCAGTTTCAATGATGAAGCTCGATGAGCTTCTTAATGTATCTGATTCCGAAGAAAAAAGAAAAATTATTGAGCAGATAAACGAATGGCTTCAATATGCCATGGAAGAATCACATACATTAACGTTTGACTTAAGTTCTCCTGTTTTGCATGAGTTGGGTTTTGAAAGGGCCGTTGCCGCATGGCTTGAGGATGAAGTGCAGGGTAAACATCAGATTAAAACAGAATTTAAAAGTGATGGATTACTTAAACCGCTTGATGAGGATATTTGTGTCTTGTTATTTAGAAGTGTGCGGGAAATTCTTTTTAATGTTATCAAGCATGCACAGGCTAACAAAGTTAAGGTTTTTGTAAGGGTAATAGATAACAATATTAAAATTCAGGTAGAAGATGATGGTGTAGGATTTAAACCAGATGAAGTAGCTGCTAACGCTTTTGTTCAATCGAAATTTGGTCTATTTAGTATTCAGGAAAGGCTGGAACATTTTGGCGGGAATATCGAAATAGATTCTAATCCTGGTGGTGGTTGCAGGATAACTTTAATTGCTCCGTTAAAAGAATAATGATTATTTGGAATTTAATTTGAGTTGAAAAATGAGTATAAAGATTTTAATTGCTGATAAACACGAAATTGTACGTGAAGCTCTTCGTTCTCTGATTAAAAAACAACCTGACATGGAAATAATCTGTGAAGTAGCTGATGGTATGAAAATCTTTAATCTATCCCGGCAACTTAAACCTGATATTATCATTATCGATATATACCTGCCTATACTAAATGGAATTGATGCAACAAAACAAATAATTAGTGAATTTCCTGATATTAAAATAATTGCCTTGTCAATGCATACAAACTCGATAATTGTATCTGATATGATAAAAGCGGGTGCATCTGGTTATATATTGAAGGATTGTTTTTTTAATGAACTTCCAGATGCAATACGGATTGTACACAATGGCGGTGTTTACCTAAGTTCATTTTTAATAAGTATGGTTGTAAGTGATTATTTGAGTTGCTTGTCTGGTGCCGGTGGTTTGTATTTAGAATCTCTTACCGAGAGAGAAAATAAAATTCTTAAGTTGCTCGGAGAGGGAGAAAACACTAAACAAATTGCTCAGAAAATGAAGGTAAGTGTCAAGTCGATTGAAATAAACCGATGTAAAATAATACAAAAACTAAATAATACGAACTTTTCTGATATTGCATTCAAATCATTTCTTGGAGGTCTTAGTTCTATCGAAATGAGCAAAATAAGTTAAATTTCATATCTTTTAGTATACAAATATTCTTGCTATTTCTTGATTATTTGAATAATGTTTAGATCTATTTGAATCGTATTATCTAAGGTTAGGATTAGAAATTAATGTAAATATCATATAGTCGATTGTTTGCGGGCGTAATTCAGTGGTAGAATGTCAGCTTCCCAAGCTGAATGTCGCCGGTTCGAATCCGGTCGCCCGCTTTTTTTGTAAGTATAGTAAATATAGAGGTTTAAGAGATGGTTCTGCTCGATATTTTTAATATATCATAACTTATTTAGCATATTATTTTTTATAAATAATAAGATATTATTAAAAAGTCAATTTTCTTGACTTTCCTGCTATAAATTTAGTATATAATATATAAAGGGAAATGATATTAGATTGACAGTTTTATAATATCTTATTTTAGAAAAATTTAGTTTTATTAACGGAGGATTGAGTTGAATAAAATATTCATTTTGATATTTTTCGCAATTATCTTATCTCCTTTTTTCTCAGCTCAAGCTCAAACAATCATCTGGATTTCAGAATGGAATAGAGATGTCAATGATATTCCTTTCGATCAGGATTGGATAGATATGCTTGATGCTCAGGGATATAATGTAATTGCAGATACAACTGGAAATTACGAGTCTTTAAATACTGAGAAATTGATGGCGCTCGATGCGGCTGATTTAGTTATTTTTAGCAGAAATACAAACAGTAAAAATTATATTGATGGCGGAGAGATTACTCAATGGAATTCATTAAATGCGCCACTTATTTTATTGAACGCATATCTTACAAGGACAAATCGTTGGCAATGGATTAATAGCAGTCAGGCTGAAGAATTTCTTGATGAGAAAATGATGGAAATTGTTGATAGTAATCATGACATTTTTAAGGGTATATCAGCAAATAATGGCCAGGTAGATATGATTGACGAAGCAGTCAACGAAGGTGAAGTTACTTTTATTACCTCAGATACAATAGGTAATGGAATAGTATTAGCTAAGAGAGCCGAGGACAACTATGTATGGATAGCTGAATGGGAAGCTGGTACTGAATTTTACTCAGGTACATCCCAAAAGCCTGTAGAAAAAAGGATGCTCTTTACCGCAGGAGGAAGTGCGTCACAGTTCAGTGGCTCGTTGAATCTAACTGAAGATGGTAAGCAAATATTTCTGAATTCTGTAAGTTACATGCTTGGAGTAGCGAATAAGGCTAAAGTGCATTATCCCGTCAATAATTCTCAAGAGATTGAATATAATCCGATTCTTAGCTGGATTCCGGGAATTTCTGCAGAATCTCACAACGTATTTATCGGTACCGATTTCAATGATGTTAGAAATGCGACTATTGATGAGCCGCTCGGTACAACCGTTTCTCCCAATCTGACGCTGGATGTAAATTATTTTGATCCAGGCTGCCTTGAATTTGGCAAAAAATATTTCTGGAGAGTTGATGAAATTGGTGGATCATCGGAAGATGAGGTATACAAAGGAAACATATGGAGTTTTACAGTTGAGAAAGCTGCATTAGATTTACCATTTTCAAGCATAGAAAAGGTTACTGCAATAAGCAGTGCATCCGGCTACGACCCGTGTGATACAGTAAA
>JAFGPS010000128.1 GCA_016936075.1 Sedimentisphaerales bacterium
AAATTTAATAATGTCTTTAACACAAGTTAATACAATATTTGTTATCAATTAAGATTTGTTAAGTTTCTTTTTCCTTGAAAATAAAATTAGACCTGCAATAGCTATAACCGCAACAGCCGCTCCAGCGATAGGCAATGCAATGCCAAGAGTTGTTTTCTTTTGAGGTTGAGTTGCCTCTGCAACAAACAAATCAGGGCGTTTCTCTATAAATTCTTGAATATATTGTTTACCTCTTATAGCTCGTTTGCCATATTTGCCTTGAGGGTATTTTGTTATCAACTCATCCAAAAGAGAAATCAACCTTGTAGAGTTACCGTTTAAATATTCTACCCTTGTAAGCCCATCTAAAGCAACTTCTCGAATTGGAATGCCATAAGGTAATTGGTATGCTAAATTGAGATGCTTTTGGGCTGGTTCAAATAAAGGCTCTTCTATTTCTCCATTTTTATATTGTTCAAGAGATTGTTCATCCCCATATTTCTCCTCAAATTCTTTAGTTTCTTCAATACCTAATCTCGCTGCAGCCATTTTGGCTATCATAGTATCCGGGCATTGCTCAACTACCATTTTAAAACGCTCCATCATACCTTCTGTTTCGGGATAGGATTCAAATTTTATATATTCACTATCCAATCCTAATATCAAAAGGTCTGATTCTCCTGTTAATATTGACAACGCCTTCTTTTCCTGTTCTGATGCTGGCTTGACTTCAATTGTAGCGGGTTTAAACATTGTATTATCCCGCTCTCGGTCTGGATAATCTATCGTATATACACCAGGTTTATCAAAGATTAGTTTTTTTGTTTTTTTATTATAAAAAAGTGTAAAATAACTTGAATAAACAAGCCCTTTATTATCTCTGCAAGTACGGACAGTAGGATAAATAGTTAGTTCTTTTATATAATATCTTCCTTGGTTATCTTTAATAGCGACACATTCGGCGGCATCACTTCTACTCAAGCCTTGCATTGTTTTGTTTGAACTCGGATCGAGCTGTGGATTAGAATATGTAAATTTGTATTCAATGATTATCGGCTCACCTACTTTGATTGTGGGATTGACGGCGATAAGTTCTTCTGTAGGTCTGTCTGAATTCTGAGCATTTATAGATTGAATGTCTATTAAATATAAAACGATAATCACTATTTTGGATATTACGTTTAATTTCTTCATTATTATTTACTCCATATATTCACAATTTAATATTGTTTATATCACCAATTTATTATCTCGCGAAGTTCTTTTATACAATCATCACATAAATAATTACAGAATATTAAGGTGTCCGGTACATTTTTTTGGTCTTCCTCTTTGCCTTATTGTTGATTCCAGATTCAATTTTTTTACTGCAATCATTTTCCATTCATTGTCTCCATAAGGCGTGCCTCTTTTTATACTATTATTTAAATCCTCTTGATCGTTATTTTCTATAACATTATTAACTAACTTAGTCCAGTTATTTGGTAAAATAACTGGACTGGGACTCAATTTAAAAAATAAATTAGTTCTATTACTTGTTGCCATGCTCGACCATTGCCATTGCTGTGTTTTTTCGACAAGGCCAGCCTGTAACGGATTTGCTTCTATATAACGTAAAACAGTGAGATAATGCGCATCATCCTGAACCGGAAAACTCTTGTAACGTCCCTGGTACATATGGCCTGAGCCAACTATATTATGCGAAACATGATAGCGTTTTGTATGTGTTAGAGTTATCCACTTCATAAAACTTGACAGGTCGCAATCATTTACCGGCCATAAAAGCAAATGCCAGTGATTACTCATAATACAATAGCCGCATATACGCATATCGAATAGTTCTATCCCTTCTGCGAGAATTCTCTCAAAAGCGAAAAAATCGCCTTGTTTACGAAATATTCGCAGTCGTCCGTTTGCGCGGTTCAATACATGATAAACGTATCCGCCTAATGTAATCCTTTTCGCTCTTGGCATGAATTTAAAAGTATATGATTGTTAGAGTATTGTCAAGTAGTAATAAGGTATATGTTTGCAAAAAGCCGCGATAAAAAATGTACGGGACACCTTTTCCGGGGGCAAAATAACACAGTTCTTGACGCATACGAGCAAATCGCATATATTATTGCCGATTATTGACAACCATTTATTGAAACGGACTTAAGAAATGACACAAAAGAATCAATGTGAAAAATGCAAAGGTTTGTGTTGCAGGTATGTGGCACTTCCGATAGAAAAACCCAAAGACAAGAGTGATTATGATGATATCAGGTGGTATTTGTGCCATGAAAATATCACAGTTTTTGTTGAGGATGGTGACTGGTATATCAATATCAAAAACAAATGCAGGCATCTTAGTCCCAAAGATTATCGATGTTTGAATTATGAAAAAAGACCTAATATATGCAGGAAATACCGACATTCCGACTGCGATTTCGCTGAAGGTGAATATGATTACGAACTCCATTTTACAGACGATAGGCAAATGGAAGAGTATATAAAAATAAAATTCGATAATAATGTAAAAGAAAAAACCAATCCAAAAGCAAAGAAGAAAAAGAGCATTAAATGACAATACCGCCGGTAAAAGGAACGAGGGATTTCTATCCTTCTGAGATGGCTGTTCACAACTGGATAGTTGACGGCTGGAAAAAAATATCGCTTAGAAATGGTTTCCAGGAATATGACGGACCTATTTTCGAGTATCTGAAGATGTACCAGGTAAAAAGCGGCGATGAAATTGTTGAACAGCTATTTTCGCTTACCGACAGGGGGGGACGCGACCTCGCCTTGAGGCCGGAAATGACTCCGACTCTTGCTCGTATGGTGAATCAGAAAATAAATGCTCTTGCCAAGCCCATAAAGTGGTTTTCTGTTCCGAGATTATTTAGAGCGGAACGACCGCAAAAAGGCAGACTACGTGAATTTTTCCAGTGGAACATAGATATAATTGGTATCGATAATGTCCTTGCGGACGCTGAAGTGATATTTACAACTATTGATTACCTTCGCCAAATCGGCCTGACAAGCAAAGATATAAAAGTAAAAATATCAAGCCGTGAGTTTTTGGCGGGTTTTCTGAAAAGCATTGGAATACCTGACGAAAAACTTGGCGATATCTATGTTCTGCTGGATAAAAGTGCAAAACTGCCGCCCGGAGTCTTTGAAGAATTACTCAATGAACAGATTCCTGATAAAACTATATCAAGAAAAGTTCTCGATTTTATGGTAGAGCAATCAATTGAGCAGGTACGAGATTTAACCGCTTCAAACGAAAGTACAGAATCTGCTCTTGAGGACCTGAGTAGTGTTTTTGATTATCTGGAAAATATGGGAGTAGGGGATTTTTGCATTTTTGATCCCGGAATTGTTCGTGGCCTGGCATATTACACAGGGATCGTTTTTGAAGTACATGACGCGGTTGGTGAACTTCGCGCAATATGCGGCGGGGGGCGTTATGATAACCTTCTTAAAGATTTCGGCGGTCCCTCAATACCCGCGACCGGAATGGGAATGGGAGATTGTGTTCTCGAAATTCTCCTTAGCGAAAAAGGACTTCTCGATAAGCAGCTACCCAAAAACGCAATAGATTATTTTGTAGCATACGTCGATGATGCTTATAAGAATCAGGCAGTAAAAATTACAATGGAATTGCGTTCCAAAGGCATGTCCGCGAATTTCAGCTATAAAGCGGCAAAGTTAAATAAGCAGCTCAAACAGGCTTCTGACCAGAATGCGGGCAAATGTATTATTATTGGGCAGGAGATAGAATCGAATCAAGTTGCGGTTAAAGATATGACAACAAGTGAACAGAAACTTGTTGACCTTAATGAATTTCTATCTGGAATACATACTTAATTTTTAGAATCGGCAGGGCGGCAGCCTTCCCTGAGGGAAGGGATGTTTAAAAGAGAGGCTCGAATTGAATGCAGGATTCATTTCCGAATCATTACGAGATGGCTTTTCAAAACTGGCTCATCGACCATAGTATCGAGCATGTGGCATTAAACAACGAAAGAGCAATAGAACTTGGACATTCCGGGATTAAGAGTTTCGATTTTTTATTGGAATTAGAAAGCGGAAGAAAAATCCTCGCGGAAGTAAAGGGGCGGAGATTCAAGGGAACTACACTCGAAAAATTAACATCTCTTGAATGCTGGGTTACGGCCGGTGATATAGATGGCTTGACAAAATGGACGGAAATTCTTGGTCCTGAATACAAAGCTGTTTTTATTTTCACTTATAAGATTGATAATGTTGATGTCGATTTTGACGGCCAGGAAGTGTTCGAATTCGATTCGAACAGATATATCTTTTTTTGTGTTGGTCTTGACGATTATCGCAGATTCATGAAGCAAAGAAGCCCAAAATGGCGAACGGTTACACTCCCAGCCGAAAAATTCAGGCAATGTGCCGCACAACTGTCTGATTTATTAAGTTTATGAAAATTACAAAAATTGTAACCTTTGGTATAGTTTTATTGTATAAATAGTAAAACGAAGAAATTTAGATTAATTGTATTTTTTTATATTAAAGGCTAAATGTATGGATAAGCTAAGGATTATTCTGGTTTTAAATATATTGCTTTTTGCGGGTATGTTCGCAAGCGGCTCAGTTCCAATCGAGAGAATTGGTCTTGATGCAAACTGGTTCGCTCAATTTGACTGTGGTTTGTTTTTAAAATCCGTTTCAGGAGAAGCAATAAAAAAACATTTGACAGAGTTAGATGTTGAAAAACGATTAGAAGACTTTGCTATTTATTTTGGTTTCAATCCTCTCGAAGATGTTCAAAATGTAATGTTATACGGGCAGGGTAATGACCGGGATAAAGCGGTTCTGTTAATTGAAGGCAAATTCAATAAAGAAAGATTATTGGCACTTGTGGGGATGAATGCTGAATTTAAAGAGATAGTTTATGATGATATCACTATTCAGCAATGGCGAGAAACAGATAAAAACGTTCAGCAAAGTGCTGAAGGGCGAATGATATACGGTTGCTTTTTTAGAGATGATTTGATAATGCTCTGTTCTGGTCTATCGTGTTTAAAGGATGCGATAGATGTTATGAAAGGCACAAGAAAAAGCACATCAGAAGAAATATTCAAAGATTCGTTACTATTGGATTCCAATGTATTTCTCCATATAGCTGCTAAAGATATTGCCCAATTATTAGGTGATGAGCCAAATGCTGCTGTGCTGAAACAAACTGAACAGATAATTATTGGAGTTGGTCAGGATTCGGAAAATATATTTGCTTGCGTGAAATTAAAAGCTAAATCGCAGGAAACTGCTCGAAATATCAGTAAATTGGTAGATGGTATTATTGCCTTGCTTTCTTTAGCCGGAGATGAGCAGCCTGAATTGGCAAAGATAGGGCAAATGATAAAACTTACAACTGATTATGACAAGGTAGAGATTCGTTTGGAATTGGAGCCAGCGTTGGTTCAGCAAATAATAGAAAATAACACTGGCAAAATATAAGAAAAAAGAAAGAGACTTGAAGTTAGAGTTATTATTTCGTGAATAAAGTTAGCGCTACTGATGAAGAGCTTGCTCTCTATGCACAAAATGGATGCCGCGAATCCTTTGCGGAATTGGTCCGCAGGTATAGTGATAGTCTTTTATATGTTATTCGCGGATATACTTCAAATAGGGACGATGCTGAGGATTTAGTGCAGGAAACTTTTATTAAAACGTATCGGAATCTTCAGAAGTATCAAAATAAATATAAATTTTCGACGTGGCTTTTTACTATAGCACGTCGTTTGGCAATAAATCATTATCATCATGTTAAGAGAGTTCAGCAGGTCGAAAAACTTTCTGAGCATGAAAAGATTTCACGTGAAACAGTACAGGATGATAATTCTGGTATTAGTTTATGGTCTTTGGCTGAGAAATTGTCACTTAATCAATACCAGGTTCTATGGTTTAAGTACTCTGAGGAAATGTCGATTAAAGATATTTCGAAAGTAATGGGAAAATCTCAGGTGAACGTAAAAGTTCTTTTATACAGGGCTCGGAAAGCTATGTCAGAACAATTGAAAACTTTACCGAAAGATGATGTTGAGACAGAATTGTAATTATCAAGAATAACGTCATTACGTAGAAAGCAGTAGGTGTAAAATGTTTTGTTGGTTTTATCGTTTGAATATCTCGCATTCATTTGATGTGGAAAAACCTGTCATGGCTATGACGAAAAAGCATTTAGAAAATTGCGAAAGCTGTAAGCATTTTTATAATGTAACAAACTTTATGGAAAGTGCTTTACCTGCTGAAGCAAGACTTATTACTAAAGATTTTTCTTCAGAAGCAAATGATCAAATTATGCAAAATATAACCGAATATAAAATGAATCCGGTTCCTTTTAGAATGAATTTGCGACCGATTGCGGTCGCTGCCGGAATTGTTTATATTTTTCTAATTAGTACTTTCTTTCTGCCATCAAATCCGACGGTAGAAGAAAAGGACCGGTTTAATGAAGCTATCACAGAATTTTCAAATATTGTCAACCTTGACAAAGGAGCTTCTTTTGCGGGAGTCATTCAAGGGCCAATCCAAACTGAGCTGGAAAATATTGTTGGTGACATAAAATCTGTCGCTCAATTTCTTTTTACGTGTGTTGATATTAACGTAGATATTGCAGGTAAAATAGATGATTCTGGGGAGGGTAATGCAAATCCACAGAAATAATTATTTTCAAATCACCCAAATTACTTTATCCGTAGTATCCCTTGAAAATCTCTGGACGCTGGATTATTGTCTTGATAAAATTATTCAACTGGGATTTGGTGAAATTGTACTATAAATAAGCGTTTTAACATTCATATTCAGGTTATATTATGAAATCATATATAATTTTAGTTGTTTTAGCCGCGATTATTTGTTTTATAGCAGGTTGCGGACCGGGACAGCCTTTTGAGATTGAAGAGCATTTTGCTTGTCAGGCACAGGGTCAAATTCTGGTTGCAGCGGCAGAATAGAAAAATTCTTAAGTTTTTTTAATAAATAGCGCAATATTTAAGGCTATCATGCGTCTATGAATATATAGGTATATGTAAATCGTGTTTTTAAAACGATAATTTAACAAGAAAGGACACAGGATGAAAAAATCCCGTACGATAATTATCGTTGTCGTTCTGATATTGGTAATTCTGGCTATAGTTCAGGTTGTGGTGAAAGCAAAACTTGCCTCAAAAAATAATGGCCAGGTTGTACATATCGAAAATCCGCAAATAGGTGAATTAACCGAATTCGTTAGTGCACCGGGTGAAATCGAACCTAAAACGAAAGTCGAGTTAAGCGCGAAAGTTACTTCCCGTATTATTGAGCTTCCTTTCGATGAAGGTGAAACTGTAACCAAAGGAGATCCTTTGGTGAAGCTGGATGCAAAAGATCTTGAAAGTCAGTTAAGTTACGCAAAATCTTCGAGAGATGGACAGGCGGCACAACTTAAAGTCGAAAAAGCAAGAATTGAAAGCCAGAGGGCAACTCTTACTGGCCTTGAAGCTCAATTGAAACAGGCTCAACACGATTTGGAGCGTCAAAAAGGGCTTCTCGCGTCAAATGATATAAGCCCTACGACTTATGAACAGGCTGCGTTAAAGACGGATCAATTATCGTCACAATACAATTCATCTATACGTTCTCTTGAAGCGGCAGAGCTTGGTTTGAAGGTGCTTGAACATAATCTCGAAGCCTCTAATGCAAGAGTCGAAGAAGCAGAAGAAGCACTGACTTATACGACTATTACTTCACCCATAGACGGCGTGGTGACACGAGTAAATGCTGAAGTAGGTGAGATTGTTATGGTCGGAACGATGAATAATCCTGGAACGGTAATAATTGAAGTTGCGGACCTTTCAAAAATGTTGGTCGTGGCGCAGGTTGATGAAGCTGATGTCGCAAAAATCAAGACCGGCCAAACTGCAAAAGTACAGGTAAACGCTTTTCCTGACTCTGAATTTTGCGGTGTAGTTCAATCTGTAGCTTTGTCTCACTCAAACTCGTCAACCGGAACAAAATATTTCAGAACTGAAATTCTTCTCGATTCAATGGAAGATAAATTGTTTTCAGGTTTGACTGCACATGTTGATATCGAAACATTAAAACACACTGATGTATTGACAGTTCCTATGCAGGCAGTGATGGACCGAAATCTTGATGAACTTCCGTTGGATATTCGTGAAAATAATCCCTATATTGATAAGGAAAAAACATTTGCTATCGTTGTTTATCGTTATATAGACGGTAAAGCGGTTGTTACGCCTGTTAAAATGGGACAAAGTGATTTAACGCATACGATTATAGAAGAAGGTATCTCAGAAAATGACAAAATCGTAGTTGGGCCTTACAAAGTTCTCGATAGTTTGAAAAACGACCAGAAGCTTCAGGATGAGAAAGAAGTAGAAGCTAAAAAGAAACAAACACAGAAGAAAGCCGATGCAAACAGTATCTAAAAGTTCAGGCAAACCTGTAATTCAACTCGAAAACGTCAAACGTGTGTATAAGGTTGGCGTAGATAATATACATGCGCTCGATGGAATAAATCTTGAGATTTGCGAGAATGAATACGTTGCGATAATGGGACCTTCCGGTTCCGGAAAAAGTACCTTAATGAATGTGTTGGGTTGTTTGGACAAGGCAACACATGGACATTACAAGCTGGATGGACAGGACACAACTAAAGTGAATGACGCCGCTCTGGCACAAATTCGTAACGAAAGAATTGGGTTTGTTTTTCAGTCTTTTGAGCTTCTTGGTCATTCGAGTGCATTGAAAAATGTCGAAATGCCCCTGATTTATTCACGTGACGGCTGGTGGACTCGACGCAAACGTGCAATGGAAGTGCTTGAGATGGTCGGTCTTTCCGGAAGAATAAAACATAGACCTAATCAGCTTTCAGGTGGTGAAAAACAACGTGTTGCAATCGCAAGGGCACTTATTTGCAAGCCAAGTATTTTACTTGCTGATGAGCCTACAGGTAATCTTGATACTAAAACGAGTGAAGGTATCATGGAATTATTTGATAAGCTTCATAGCCAGGGACAAACAATTATCCTCGTTACACATGAAGATGAAATTGCACATCATGCTCATCGAATTATAAGTATGAGAGACGGCCGCATACAAAACGATTTACCGACTAATAGGAAATTGAAATTAGATAAAGAGAACAGCAAAAATTCGGAGGGAGGTAATTCATGAAATATTTATTACAGGCACCTCTGATTTTTATCCGTCTTTTTTATCAAAGCATATATTTGGCACTGGGCCAGATATGGGCTAATAAAATGCGTTCTACTCTAACGACAATTGGTATTGTAATTGGTGTTGCTTCAGTCACCGCTGTAATCGCTGCACTGAGCGGTCTGAAAGCAAAAATTCTAACACAGGTTGAGACCTTTGGAACAAATACAATATTTATTTATCCCACAAGGCCAGATAAAGGATTTTCAAGAAATGCACCAATGTGGTCAATTCGTCTTCAGGCCGAGCAGTTTGAAGGATTACTCGAAAATTGTCCGTCTGTGGAAAGTTTCAGTAGAATAGCTTCGGGTGGACAACTTACGGCAAGGTTTGGAGAAAAATCAGTCGAAGCGGTAAATATTACTGGAATCGAGCCGGCATACCATAAAATTGAGAACAGGCCGGTAATTCTGGGAAGAACTTTTACTGCTATTGACGAAATGAATGCACGTCAGGTGTGTCTGATTGATCCTCAGTTGCGAGATAAGCTTCAGCTTGACCGTGATTGTTATGGTCAGGTTATTCGATTAGGCTTTCGTACATTTGTAGTAGTTGGCGTCATAGAAAGAAGACCTGAACTGAATTTCGGAATGGGACAAAGTGAGAACTATGAAGTTTTCATACCATTCAAAACAGTTTATAAATTAACCGACCCGTGGCTTCAGGCATTCGCTGCGAGTAAGTCTCCTGAAGTTTTAGAGGAAGCTCAGGCCGAGATGGAGTTTTTCTTTCGAAGGATGAGAAATATTAGTCCGGGTGAACCTGATAATTTTAGAGTGGAATCGCTTCAAAGTGCATTAGAGACATTTAACCAGATTGCGATTATGGTGACATTAGTCGCAGGGGGAGTCGTTGGTATTTCATTACTGGTTGGCGGCGTGGGTATTATGAACATTATGCTTGTTTCAGTTTCCGAACGCACGAGAGAAATTGGATTGCGAAAAGCAGTAGGTGCGAAAAAATCAGCAATACTAACCCAATTTTTAATTGAAGCAGTTGTTTTATGTTTTTTTGGCGGACTTATCGGAGTTGGTATAGGTCAGCTTTTGACTATGGCAATTGCAAATATCCCAAAAGCTGAGCTTGATATGGCGTATATTCCCTGGCAGGCGATAGCAATTTCATTTGGTTTTTCAGGTTCAGTTGGAATCTTTTTCGGAATATTCCCGGCAATAAAAGCCGCAAGACTTGATCCTATTGAGGCATTGAGACATGAGTAGGAAATTCATAACATATTGGTACAAATTTTTAATTTTTGCAGGTTTTATTTTTATTGGCTTAACTGGTTGTACGCAACCGGATAGTAGTGATTCTTATTCTGCTGCGTTTGTTAAGTCTCATGATTTACATCAGATAGAAACGCTTGAATTGCAGGAAAAAGAAACCAAAGAAACCAGCCCTGAAGAAGCGAATATACCCGCTCCTGAAAAGCTTGAGCTTACTTTGGAAGAATGTCGGGCTTTAACTATTGAAAACAATCTCGATCTTAGAGTTCAACTCATTAATCCAGCAATAACAGCCGAACGTGTCAGTCAGCAGGAGGCACAATTTGAATCGGTCTTTAGCTCCGGTGTATCTTATAGTAATCGAAATAGAGCTGGGGCTACATACCTGGATACAATTTCTGGTTCGAAATCTGAGAGTACTAATATGTCCCTTGGTCTTGATGTGCCTTTAAGGACTGGAGGAAATATATCATTTGATTTAGTTGATGGCCGAAATGATTCAGATGCTTCAGGGTCCAAATATAATCCAAGTTTATCATCTGATTTTACGGCTTCTATTAGTCAACCCCTTTTACGAAATGCCGGCAAACGTGTTAGTACATATGGGATTCAAATTGCTGAACATGATCTCCAGATAACTAATGCAGGAACTAAACTTGAAGTAATAAGAGTTATTGCTGCTTTGGATCGCGTTTATTGGCGGCTTTATGCGGCTCGCAGGGAACTTGAAGTGCGCAGACAACAATATGACCTTGCGATTGCCTTGTATGAGCAGGCTCAGCGTTTTGTAGATGCAGGCGAGATGGCACAGGTAGAAGTCATTCGTACTGAAGCAGGGGCGGCTCAACAGCTTGAAGCGATTATTATCTCTGAAAATAATTTGCGTGATAGGGAAAGGGAACTTAAGCAAACTCTTAATAAGAGTAATTTGCAAATGAATACACCAACCGTATTGATTCCTTCTACTGAGCCGGACCCTGTTCTTTATGAACTTGACAGGTCGAAACTGATTAGTGTCGCTATGGAACAGCGTATGGAAATGCTCGAACTCGAACATCAAATTGCTCAGGATTTTATTACTATTGGTTATAGGAAGAACCAAACCTTGCCATTGGTTACTTTGGATTACCAATATAGTGTAAATGGCCTTGGAGCCAATCGTAGTAGTTCATACGATTTACTTTTTGATCTTATGCATAAGAGTCATCAATTGGGTTTGCAATTATCTGTGCCATTAGGAAATAAAGCGGCAGAAAGTCAATTGCTCCAGGCTATTTATCAAAAGAGACAACGTTTAGCCTCTCGCGAAAGCAGGGTGTCAGCGATTGAATATGAAGTACTGAATGCTGCTGATCAGGTCGAAGCGAATTGGCAAAGAATTTTGGCAAGCAGGCAAAGTTCGATTCTTGAAGGCAGACTATACGAAACAGAAAGACGTCAGTTTGAGCTTGGATTAGTGACTTCTACTGATGTGCTTCAGGTGCAGGCGAATTTGGCCAATGCACAAAGCGCTGAAATTTCAGCATTGGTTGACTATCAAATATCACTTGTTGATCTGGCTTATGCTACAGGTACAGTTTTTGGTTCCGCAAAAATACGCTGGGAGCCGCTCGATATGGAAAATGATGTAAAATAAACAGCAGGGGAGTTTATTATGAATGAAGAGAATAATCAAAATCAGGTTCCGGAGGAACAGGATAATATTCAGCAAAATTCAGAAGAATCGCCTATAGATAAATCATTAGAGCAGAAGTCAGATGCTCCCTCAGAACTGTTAGAAGAAAAAACAATCGAAACACCCATTAAAGAGACCCTCGAAAATCAAAAAAAGAATAAGAAGAAAATAATTATAATTGCAGCATTGGCTCTTGCCGCTTTCATTGTTGTTGGAATTATTATATATATCATTTCCAAAGCAAATGATGATGGTTGGTTTTCAAATCAAATGCTGGCTTTTTATATTGCGGCTGGGCTTATTACAGCAGGGATTGTTGCATGGCTAATTCTCAGGAAAACTTTCAGAACAAGATTGAAAATGGAAAAAATTATGAAAGATGATCCGGATATAGATGACTATCTGGTTATTTATAGCTTAACTCCGAAAGCTCTTTATTTTCCTACTATCATATTTTCATTCATAGCGGCTATACTTATGAATATTCCCAGTGTGAATGTGACAGCTATCGGAGGGATATGGTTCGCGATATTTTTTCTGAATTTTCTTGTTGAAGAATATAACATTAGTATAAAGATTTCGTTAATATTTATTGTAAGCACAGGTTTTTTTCTTCTATGGCTGCACCTGATTGGAAAGGTAATGGCTTTTTTGGGATTTTTCAAAAATATCGCTATATCAATGAACGCAGCGGTTTATCTGCTCGTCGGAATATTAGGCTTAGTAACAATTTTCATTTCCTGGCTTAGAGGTATGTTTTATTATATAACTCTGACTCCAAATTATATGAACCTGCAGGATGGCCCGACTGAATCAGGAGAGCAGATTGGCCGAGAAGATTATAATACACGCATTGATACAAGTGACATTCTCGAACGTCTTATGGGATTCGGAAGAATAATTATCTCGTTCAAAGATAGAAACAAGGAGCCTATTTCCGTGCTTGTATGGAGAATCAAATCAAAAGCAGAAAGTCTGGAACGAGTAAGAGGTAAACTTGCGATAGACCATGTCAGTAAAAAGATGAAAAACGGAATATAAAGAAGCAATTATTATTTGTCAATGTTTTCTGCGTCTGAATTTTCAGACGACAAAGCTATCGCCGAAGCAATGGCGAAATTTGCTGTATGTGTAATACTGATACTGATTTGCGTAATACCAAGTTTCTCCGCTATCTTTTTTACTTCACCATCAAGATTGACTTGCGGCTGGCCGCTGCTCGTATTTACTACTTCAATATCGGTCCATGCAATTTTCCCCCGCCAGCCTGTTCCTATGAGTTTTAGAATTGCTTCTTTGGCGGCGAAACGTCCCGCATATTTCTCAACACTGTTCCTCTTTGAATCAGCATAAGCCTGCTCGGCTTTTGTGAAAATACGATCAATAAATCGGTCTTTATGACGATTTATCATTTCTTCTATGCGTGGGAAATCAACAAGGTCAATACCGTGGGCAATAATCATTATTGTTCCTTGTGGCTTTCTTTATAGATTTTATCAAGACAATACTCGACAAAAACTCCTGTTTCATATCGCTCCATTTGTTGATTTATACTTTCATCAAGCTGACTTAAGGCTTTTTTCTGACTTCTCTCTACGATTACTGCCTTTCTTACATCTACCTGTACCTGTTCAAAAGGAATATATCCTGCTGGTTTTTTCTTTTCAAGCTTTATAATGAAAATATATGAATCTGTTTTTATGGGTTCAGATATTTCACCGGGATTCATTTTAATGGCAGTATCTGCTATCACATCAAAAGGTTCTGCTAAAGATTCTGGATTGACTGGATCCCATAAACCTCCGAAATCCTTCCTATGACCTTGAGAATATTGTTTTGCCAATTCGCCAAAATCTTCACCTGATTTTAATTTCGAATAAATTTCGTTTGCTAAATCTTCAGCATATTTGTTTCTGTCCAGATTCGGATCAGTTAACTCCAGCCTTGAAGGTCTAATATCGATTGAACGAAATTCTATTTCAGGTTCTATAGCAAAGTTCTCATCTTTCATACTTTCGTATTTTCTGATTAGTTGCCTATATGGAATAAAACTATCGTCCGTTTTCTGTGTACTTAGAAACCATTGAGTTAGAATTTCTCTTTTTAAAAGTTTTTTGTAAGTCTCGCGGTCATACCACTTCTGTTTGATTAGTTCGTCGGCTTTTACTTCATCACCACCGAATTGCTGTGCTATTTTTTTGATTTCACCTTCGATGGATTTATCTAAATATTCATCAAGACTGTCTCCAATTTCCTTTTTAGCACTCTTATAAAGAAGAATGTCAGAAATATAATCTGCAAGAATAAAAAGCATTTGTCCCGCGAATCTCTCTTTGAAATTATCGAATTCCATGCTCTGAGCGAAAATTCCGAAGTATTCGCCTGGTACAATAAACTTATTTTCCGAATTTGTTGGTGTGTTGAGTATCTCATCCGGCGTGATTTCTTCGCCTGCAACCAATAAAACAGGCTCATTTTGAGAATTGACAAATTTATAATCGTCGCCGCTGGATATGCGGGTTACATCATATGTCAATACAGGCTCTTCCGGCTTACCACAGCCTCCAACCAGTAATGCAATTAGTAGCAAAATGCAAATAGAATATCTATACATAACAATTTCAAAATCAAATTTATGTTATTATAATAAGGAAATATTGGAAAAACACAATTGAATTTTAGAATCTAATGAATAATCCCACAGAAATTACCGGATAGAACTTAAGCGAATCCCAATCGTCTTCAATATCTTTTCTTTCCAATGCAAGATCAACTGATGAAACTGCTCCACTGGTATACAGTTTTACATCCGGTGAGTCCAGGAACAGAATTCCTGCATCACAGGTAAATCCCCATCTTCTATTACTTTGTGCAGGATTTCCCCAACCGATACCTAAATAGGGGGATAAGCCGTCATAACTGACTTTACCTGTTATTGTACCTACTTGTGCAGGAGTATATGAGTTATTCCCAATCATAACGTTGCGTTCCGGTCTGGCATCCAGTTGTGTTTCATTATTTACTGAATAAATTCCACCAGTCAGATGAAAAGAATCATCGAAAATATACCAGTCTAACAGGCCAGATACTGATTCAAAATCCATTGAGAGATCATATTCTACATCGTCATATTCCCTGTCATCCCAATCGTAATCGAGCACATTGATTCCTGCTCTTGCATTGATATCTGTTGCAAGTCCCAGAATCAATTCGCCTCCTGGTCCTAATGTGCTTGCTTGTGCAGCAACAGCGACATTTCCTGCATCCTGGCATCCTGTTCCAATAATGAATAAGAAAGATAAGCCCAATAATGCAATAAAAAATAATCCTTTTTTCATTTCAAAACCTTTCAATTAACCAGACGAATAACAATAAAATATAAAATTATATCGACATTTTCAGCCAAAATACTTTCGGACTTTCGCTAAATTGATTAAGTTAGTGCCTCATTACCATCTCAAATTTGCTATTTTTTCTTTTTTGAAACTCTCTATATTACCATCGTTGAATAAGACATTGCAAACTTTTTTTTATGATTTTCTGTCGTTAAAAATTCCTGACCTCCTGATAAATTCCAGTCACTGTTTTTTGTTTCAAAAAGTAAAACTGTATCTGGTGGAGATTCTGGTTTGCAATTTTGATTCATTGCATAATATAATAGCCTCAAATATAGTTAAACCTTTTTTAAGATAATGTTTTTCTTTGTTTTCCTCGTTCATTTTTCTCTTCCAGTATTTTTCTTAGTACCATTATAAGAGTTCTCGGCTCGAAGTAGTTTTTCGTCAGTTGCAGATAAATCGTTTTCTCATCACGTATTCTAATCTTTCCTGATATATTATCAAACATTTTCAGGTCGGAATTTTTATAATTATTTTCGAATGAGAAAATTAAATTAAGGTTATAAGTGACAATACCTTTAATTTTGCGTTTGCTCGCCATTATTCGCAATTCAGCTAATTCGAGCAGTAAATTCACTTCTTCCGGTATTGGGCCGTAAACATCCGCGAACTCATCACGAATCTGCTGTAAATTTTCGCTGTTTCTGGTTACAGCTATTCTGCGATAAGCATCCATTCTCTGCCTGTCTATCGGTATATAATTTTTAGGTATAAACATTGCGAATCCCAAATCGATAGTCGCGTGGGGGATAGGCTCGACTGGCTCGTTTTTCATTTTTCTTACCGCATCAGCCAATAATTCGCAATACATCTGATAGCCGACAGTCTGGATATGCCCCGATTGTTCTGGTCCGAGGATATTTCCTGCTCCTCTTATTTCAAGGTCACGAAGCGCGATTCTGAAACCTGCTCCGAGATGTGAATATTCTTCAATAGCTTTCAGACGCTTGGCGGCTATGGGTGTGATAGGGCGTGACATTGGCAGGAGCATGTAAGCGTAAGCGCGGTGTTTATATCTTCCAACTCTTCCTCTAAGCTGGTGCAGCTCGGCAAGTCCGAACCTGTCCGCATCGTTAATTAAAATAGTATTCGCGTTTGGAATATCGAGTCCAGATTCTATAATAGTCGTACAGACAAGTACATCGATTTTTCCGGTTACAAAATCAACCATTGCTTTTTCAAGTTCAGATTTTGTCATTTGGCCGTGCGCGATTCCGATTTTCGCTTCTGGAACGAGTTTCCGAATTTCCCACGCTTTCTTATCAATGCTTTGTACCCTGTTGTGCAGGAAAAAGACCTGTCCCTGTCGGTTCAATTCTCTGTTAATAACTTTGGTTATAAGCTGATTATTATAAGCTGTAACAGAAGTAACTATGCTGCGTCTGTCCAACGGCGGTGTACCGAGCGAGCTTATATCACGAAGGCCAAGCAGTGACATATGCAGTGTTCTGGGGATTGGTGTTGCCGTTAATGTAAGAATATCCACATTAACACGTAGTTTTTTGAGTTTTTCCTTATGTGTTACGCCAAAACGCTGCTCTTCATCTATTATTAAAAGGCCAAGGTCTTTGAATCCGATATCGCCGCTAAAGAGTCGATGCGTTCCTATTAAAATATCGACTTTTCCTTCACGTGTTTTTTCTATTATTTCCTTTGCTTGTCTTGCAGTTTTAAACCTGTTGAGGACTTCAATCCAGATGGGGAAATCCGCAAATCTTTCCGTGAAAGTTCTTCCATGCTGAACGCTCAATACAGTTGTAGGAGTAAGGATAGCGACTTGTTTGCCGTTTTCTACAGCTTTGAACGCGGCTCGCATTGCGATTTCTGTTTTGCCGTAACCTACATCGCCGCAAAGCAGTCTGTCCATAACTATCGGCTGATGCATATCGTTTTTGATTTGCTCGATTGCTATGGTCTGGTCAGGAGTTTCCTGGTAGGGGAACGACTCTTCGAATTCAATCTGCCATTTGGAGTCTTTCGCAAAAGTGATTCCACCTTCGGACTGCCTTTTTGCCTGCACTTCAAGCAGTTCAGCGGCGAGGTCCTGAATCGAGCGAGTGACCTTTTCTTTTTGCTTGAGCCATTTTTTTGAGCCTACCTTACTCAAAGCAGGGCGAGAAGGGCTTGTACCTATAAATTTCTGAACAAGTGCGATATTACGAACCGAAACCTGAATTTTTTCCTTGTCGGAATATTCAATTGTCAGGTATTCGTTTATTCCTTCTATACCTGCTTCGTTTTTCTCTGTAATTGCTTCAATACCGAGATATTTCCCGATTCCATAAGACGCATGAACAACGTAATCACCTCTATGTAAATCGCTCAGGCTATCAACAGGCATAGTCGCTCTGGCAGGTCTGCGTCTTTGGCGCATTGTAAACTGGCCAAATAATTCGTGGTGACTTATTACAATTGTGTTGATGGAATTTATAACGAAGCCCTGATGAATAAAACCGAGTAATATCTGAAATTTTTCAGGGATTTCCCGGTTGATTTCTTTTATGATTTCAGTGACACGTTTTTGTTCAGCGGCGCTTTCGCAATAGAACATGACTTTTTTGCCATGTTTTGCTTCTTTTAGTAACTCCTCAAGAGCGGCCTTGTGTCCGGCCCAAATCGAAGTTGCTTTGTGCTGGTATTGCTGTACACTTTTAATATCAACTTTGATAAAGTCTTCTGGTTGGCTTGTCGCGAACCTGCAAATATGAAGCTGAGTGAAATTCGATGCTGAGTTGTAAATATCCTCCCAGTTATAAAGACGCTCCGGATTTTCGGCTCTGGTCAGGAATACTTTCGCAACTTCTTCAATGTCATTAGGTTCTTCAAAAACAATTATTGTGTCTTTGGGAAGGATATTTAAGAAAAGCTCCTTTTGGCCGCTTCCAGTTCCGCAAATTGCAGATACAATCTTGATATTCTTAATCTGAACATTTGAACGCTGCGTATCTAAATCAATCTGGCGAATACTTTCTATTGTGTCACCGAAGAACTCTATTCGTATCGCATCAATTCCTTGCTGCTCTTGTGTATTTTCGTTCGATTCGCGATTGGCAAGGGGGGCATAAATATCGATAATTCCGCCTCGCTGAGAAAACTGGCCGGGCAAATCCACTCTTTCCGTTCGCTCGAAGCCGTTATCGACAAGCCATTTGACTACATCTTCAGGAGGAACCTGTTTGTCAACCTGTAAAATCAGGCTGCCTGATTCAATGTCTTTAGGACTGGGAACCGGCTGACAAAGTGCCTGTACCGAAGCAGGGATGATAAATTTGTCCTCAGATAAACGGGAAACCAGTCTCAGTCTTTCAGCTCGGATTTCATCGGTAGCGTCCGCTAAATCTTCCTCACCTTCCCATGCACTAAGAAGTTCAAGTCTGCATTTTGTTGGTGAATCGCAATCTAAGATTTTTAAATTCTGCGTAAGAAACGTATTTATGTCATCGAGAGCTTTATCGGCATCGTCAATGTGTGAGCAAATATAAAGAATGGGGCGATTTGTTTCCTTTGATATATCTGAAACAAGCAAACGGCCAAAAGAGCCCCATGTACCTTCGATTTTAATACAATCCTTTTTGCCGGAGCTTTTCTTAAGCTGGCTTGCAATTTCTTTGACAATTTTATCATTTCCAATATTCATATGTGTATTGTAAGCTAAAAAAGCCAGATAAACAATTGTGTCTCTTGAAGTAAATAGTCATATATTATCAGGGAAAATTAACGAAATTTCCATAATTCATGGTAAACTTTCAAGTTACATATATGATTATCATATTTCTTTAGGTATAGCTCTGTAAAATTATGGGCATATTCCCATAAATATTTGTAAATTTTCCTTGTATCAGGCAAAACAATATGATACAAAATAACTTAAGAAATGGTATTGTTGTAATTCAAAAATAATAATACCATTTTAGCTTAGCTTAAAGGTTAGAATGATTCAAACCTGTGTTTTTAACATAAACAGGGACGTTCTGTTTGTGTAACAATTTAATTCATTTAGAGGAGGCCGTATCATGGCTAAAACACGCGCGCAGATTATCTATATATTACCCCTTCTTTTTCTAACATTTTTTATTGCAAATATTGCACATGCTACACCGAAAAATGTCATATTCATGATAGGTGATGGTATGGGACCTGAGCAGGTCAGAGCCGCCAGTTTTTATGTAACTGGTGAGCCTAATCAGTTATCATTTAGTTCTTTTCCTTATAGTGCTTTATGTACTACTCATTCAGCGAATGCTGCAATAACAGATTCAGCCGCGGCTGGAACGGCACTTGCCACTGGTCAAAAAGTTAATAACGATGTGATTAGTATGGCTATTCCAGGTGATAAAAGTGACTTGGAAACTCTGTTAGAGTATTTCAAAGCAAGAGGTAAAATGACAGGATTAGTTACTACTACATATATTACACATGCTACTCCTGCTGCATTTGGCGCTCATGAAACAAGCCGAACTAATTATGACCAAATTGGTGATGATTATAGATTGCAAACCAAACCTAATGTTTTAATAGGTGCTGCTGCTCATGTATCAAAAAGCGAGTTCGAAAATGCAGGTTATACAGTTGTTACTGGTCGTGCAGATATGCTGGCCATAGATCCTAATGCAACAAAGTATTTAGCAGTTCAGATTGATAGTCCTGACTCATCTAATTATATGCCGTACGAACCTTATTCAGGCGACTTGCCGCATTTAACTGAAATGACTGTAACAGCTCTTGATATTTTAGACAATGAGCCTAATGGTTTCTTTTTAATGGTCGAAGGCGGACGTATTGATCATGCCGGACATGATAACCTTCGTGATAATATAATTCTCGAAACAGTCGAATTCAGTAATTCAGTACAGGCTGTAATTGATTGGGCAAAAGGCCGTGAAGATACACTTATACTTGTAACAGCAGATCATGAAACTGGCGGATTACACGTTACTAAAAATAATGGTCAAGGTGTTATGCCTACAGTTTCCTGGAGTTCAACGGATCATACAGCAACTAAAGTACCTGTATACGCCCAGGGTGAAAATTCTTTCATCGTATCCGGACTTATGGATAATACCGACATGTTCTTTTTGTGTACATGTACTCCAGGCGAGGGTGCATGGAATCCAGGTCCTGCCGATTGTTCTATACATGCGGATACACAAGCAACTCTTCGCTGGCTTGGCTCAGAGGATGCAGCTTCATTTAATATTTATTTCGGAACAGACTTCAATGATATAAATGATGCAAATACAGCCAGTGTTACTTTCATGGCAAACCAGGATGGAATGAGTTATGTCATTGGTGATATAGGTTCGTCATATCCTGATGAACTTGTTCCTAATGGTACATATTATTGGAGAGTCGATGAGATTAACGATGTCAATGATATTTCTAAAGGTGAAGTTTGGTGCTTTACAATACCTGGAGAGAAAGCTTGGGGACCTGATCCAGTCGATGGAGCAGAAAATGTAGAAGCAAATATCGAACTTAGCTGGTTCAATGCTCTTGGTGTTGTAGATGATGAACCTCATCATGTTTATTTCGGCGAAAGCCAGGATGATGTTCTTGCCGGAACAGGAAATACAGATAAGGGCTTATTCTCTGATTCAATCTACGAACCAGAATTACTTGAACTTGGAAAAACTTACTACTGGCGTGTAGATGAAAAAATCGGTGAAGGTCGGAGAGGCTACTGGGTAGAAGGTGACGTTTGGAGCTTTACTGTTAGCGAAACTGCGTCACTGATATTTGATTTAGATGTTCGTGTATCTTCTGGAATAGATGATGCAGAAGAAGGTAATGGAGATGAAGATCATGGATATTATAATGATAGCTCTGATTTGGAGCTTCTTGATGATCCGGATTATAATGGCGATGAAAAACAAGTTGTTGGTATTCATTTCAGAAATATTGCTATACCAGCCGGTGCAACTATTACAAAAGCTTATGTTGAATTTACATGCAAGGAAGTAACCGATGAAAGTAGTGACCCTGCTTATCTCAGTATTCATGGTAATCTTAGTTTGGCACCGGAAAGTTTTGGTAGCGGTACATCTTTAATTTCAGAAAGACCTTCGACTGATGCAAAAATATCATGGCAGCCAGAAGCCTGGACCTCAGCAGGCCAAACCAGCCAGACGACTGATATTTCAAGTATAATTCAGGAACTTATCGATCAAGATGGATGGGTATCAGGAAATAGCGTTGAGATTATTGTTTGCGAGAACGAGGAATTAAGTTATACGAATTTTACTGGTGTTCGTGTTGCTCGTTCTTATGATGGTTCTACAACTCAGGCTCCATTACTTCACATAGAGTATGAACTTGACGAAGTACCACAACAGGAACCGATAGTTAATGTTCGTGTAGCTTCCGGAACAGATGATGCCGAAGAAGGTATAGGACAGCAGGGATATTACAATACAAGTTCAGACCTCGAACTTCTTGATGATCCGGGTTATAACGCTGGAGGCAAACAAGTTGTTGGTGTTCATTTCAAAAATATTAATGTACCCGCCGGCGCAACAATAACAAACGCTTATGTAGAATTTACATGCAAAAGCACAACCGGCGGCAGTGAGCCTGCTTATTTACTTGTTTGGGGTAATCTTAGTTTAGCACCGGAAAGTTTTGAAAAAGGTACTACATCTTTGATATCCGAGAGACCTTCGACTGATGCCAAAATTTCATGGCAGCCAGAAGCTTGGACCTCAGTAGGCCAGACCAGCCAGACGGCTGATATCTCAAGTATTATTCAGGAAATAATAGATCAGGATGGCTGGGCAGCGGGTAATAACGTTGAAATTATCATTGGTGAGGATACAAGTATGCCGGAATTTACTGGTGTTCGCAATGCTCAATCTTTTGATGGAATTCCTTCGCAGGCTCCATTACTGCATGTAGAATATGAATATTGAAATTACTTATTAAAAAAAGACTTACTTATAAGTTTCTCATATCGAGTTATAAAAGGGAGCAGTAAACCTGCTCCCTTTTTTCATTTGCTATCATTATTTATCCTTGAAAAAACAAATTTAAGGATGTATAGTTTAATCAGCGGTTTTTTTGAATAAAAAATGCTTCTTTAAAATTGAAGTCAGGAGATTTGATATGAGATTCTTAAAGTCACAATTGTTATTTATTGCCGGATTGTTATTTATTGTTTTATTTCCTATCAAAAATATAACTGCAGCATTGGAAACTTCAAATACTGTTAGTATGGATACTATTCAGACTCCTGTGGAAACAAAACCATCAGTTGTGGTGCATTTTCACTTAAGCGGAACAATTACAGAATCATCAGTCGATGATGCACTTGGCTTGACAGCAGGACAGATAACATCCCTGAGGTCTCTAACTGGATTATTGGAAAAAGCCGGCAAAGACGATGATGTAAAAGCTGTAATTTTTACTTTTGATTCGTTAAGTATGGAACTGGGTCAAATTGAAGAATTGCGGAATTCGATTAATCAATTCAGAAGAACAAGCAAAAAAGTATATGTTCATACTGAAGATATTGATAATTTTATATATACTTTATTATCAACAGCCGATTATATTGCAATGGCTCCGCAATCCATGCTCTGGCTTACAGGTCTTTATAGTGAATCCGTATATATCAAAGACCTTCTTGAAAAAATTGGAATTGAGGCAGATTTTATGCAAATGGGTGATTTTAAATCAGCAGCGGAAATGCTTACACAGGAAAAACCGAGCGATGCTGCTAATGAAAATCGCAATTGGCTTTTAGATAGTCTATATGATTCTCTTGTAAGTATGATAGCTCAATCAAGAGGTAAGACATCAGATGAAGTAAAGAGCCTGATTGATGATGGCCCTTATCTCGCTGATGAAGCGTTGCAGAAAGGTTTAATCGATGCAGTTCAAACGAGACATGAATTCATAGAGAAGGTTGTAAATTCAATCGAAGGTAAAGTAGTCGTTAATAACAGGTATGGACAAAAGCAAAAAGCACCAATTAATATTGTAAGTCCTTTGTCTATATTTACTATTCTTGGCGAAATATTGAATCCACCTCAACCAGTACAAAAAGATTCGATAGCGCTTATTTATGTTGAAGGAACTATCGAATCCGGATATAACACGCCAAGTTTGCTTGGACTGGCAGGGGGAGTTTTCAGCGGTGATATTCAAAAAGCTTTTGAAACAGCGGCTAAGGACGATTCAATAAAAGCTGTTGTTATGCGTGTCAATTCTCCTGGTGGCTCTGCCCTGGCAAGTGAAGTTATTCTTAATGCAACTGAACTCATAAAAGGTAAAAAGCCGCTTGTAGTATCAATGGGTGATGTTGCAGGCAGCGGCGGATATTATATAGCATGTTCGGCGGATAAAATTTATGCTGATGAAGTTACTATTACAGCTTCAATAGGTGTTGTTGGCGGTAAATTAGCAACTACTGATTTATGGGATAAGATTGGAGTTAACTGGGTCGATTATAAACGAGGTAATAACGCTGATTTACTTGCTGGTTTTGATAAGTTTAACCAATCACAACGCGAGTTTATGACAAAATATATGCAGGAAACTTATGACGTTTTCAAAAATCATGTAGTAAAGGGCAGAGAAGGTAAACTTACAAAACCGATTGATGAAATTGCTGGCGGGCGGGTTTATACAGGAAAACAGGCCAAAGCTCTTGGTCTTATTGATGAAATCGGTGGACTTGAACAGGCAATAGGATATGCCGCTTCGCAAGTTATGCTTGAGGATTATGAAATACGTGTAATTCCAGAACCTAAAGATTTTGTGACAATGATTCTTGAAGAATATTCCGGGCAGGGCGAAAGACCTTCCGATATTACTTTGCAAAGGATAAGCAATCTTTTTGATAATGACCAGACTGCACAGTTTTTGTATGAAATATTGAAACAACTCGAACCCAAACGAGCGAAAGCTCTTTATAATGCGTTACTGCGAGTAGAATTATTACAAAAAGAAAATGTAATATTGATGATGCCTTTTGATATGATATATCATTAATATAATATCAAAAGAGAGAAGTTACTTTCTGGATATAGCAACAGAAACAAGTTCTTTTTCAGCAGGAATGTTAAGCTTTTTGATAATATCATTTCTGTCAGCTTCAATGGATGCGATATTCACATGGTATTCCATCGCAATTTGTTTATCTGATTTTCCTTTTACTATGAGATTTAAAAGTTTTTTTTCCGCATTTGAAAGAGTATCTAAGATAGCTTTATTTGATGCGGATAAAAACTTAATATAGCTGCTAACTATTATTCCTGCAATTCTGTGGCAGAGATATAGTTTGTTTTTTCTTACAGTTTCAATAGCTTCAAGAAGTTCATCAAACAGGCATTCTTTAAGTACATAAGCAGAAGCTCCGGCTTGAAGCATCTCTTTAATAAATGCTTCGTTATGGTGGCCGGAAAGAGCAATTATTTTTATTTGAGGATTGTGGCTTGTAATTTCGCGTGTAGCATCTATTCCATTAAGTATTGGCATGCTAATATCAGTGATGAGGATATCAGGCTGAAGCTTCATAGCTAATTCAACTGCACATTGTCCATTTTCGGCTTCACCTATTACTTCTATTTCGTGCTGTTGATTTAGAAGAGAAATCAGTGCTTGCCGAATATTTTTGTTGTCATCAGCTAATAGAATTCTAATTTTCAAGAATTATTGTCCTTATACGCAAGGTAATTCGCATATATTCCAATACTGCACAATTGTTTTGATTAAACCTGCTAATTCTAAATGTTTACCTGGTTTGACCATGTAACTTGCCGCACCGTAGATAAAACAATTTAAAACATGAATATGCTCTTCAGATGTTGATATTATAACAACTGGTATTTTCTTTAGATTATTATCATTTTTAATATTTTTAAGAAATTCAATACTATCATCATCTCCATTTGATGATCCTAAAAGAATTAATTGTGAGGAAATATTTTCCTTTTTTAGATTTTCAAGAGCTTCCTTCGTGGTTGTGAAATGTAATAATTTGTAATTGCTATTCAAAGACTCAATTATGTTCAGTATATTATCCGCATCTTTTGGATTGTTCTCAATGAGCATAATACGTTTGGCTTTTAACATTAATTCAATGCCTTTCTAATCGTTAATATAATTATATTTTTATTCTATTGGCAAATAGAATAATTCATGAAAGTATTTAAAAAATAAAAGCCATGAACCGTTACCCCACAGGTGAAATACTTGTAAGCAAAATCAATTATAGCAGTAACATGTCCATGGCCTGAAAATGAACTATATATATATTGTCAAATTGAGGCTATTTTCTCCAGAAGTATATTCCTCGATTTTTCATAGGAAATTCCTCGTGGTGTTTTTGATGAGCTTTTTATGAAGTTTATTCTTATTAATTGGTATTCTAATGAATGCTCGATATGTTTTTTTTAAAAACTATATTCTATCAGATTGTTTGATAAATTAAAATTCAAGTGATGTGATTTTTTCACGTATAGCGTATTTTGTAAGTTCTGCGGTATTAAAAATATTGAGTTTATTCATTATTTGCCGACGATTTGCATCTGCGGTTTTAGGGCTGATATTTATTGTTCGCGCGATTTCTTTTATTGTTTTTCCTTCTGCGATAAGCTGAATTATGTGACGTTCTCTTGATGTGAGTTCGATCTGTTTTTTAGTTTTGCCGTTTGCCTTGAGATTTATATAATCTTCGACGACAATACCGGTTATTCGAGGGCTTAAATATCGTTCATTAGCTTTTATTGCTTTTATTGCATTAAGGAGCTCATCCAATAGATTTGACTTTAATATATAACCTTGTGCACCTGCTTCAAGACTTTCTTTTACTATATGCTTATCTGTGTACATTGATAGAATAATAATTTTAATCTGAGGCTTGTGGCGAAGAATTTCTCGTGTAGCTTCGATACCGTTCAGGTTTGGCATACTTATATCCATAATAACTATGTCTGGAGAAAGTTCTCTTGTTAAATCTATTGCCTTTTGGCCGTCTTCAGCTTCGCCGACAACCTGCATTGATTTCTGCTTGTCTATTAAAGATTTTAAGCCTTCTCTGACAATACTATGATCATCTGCTATTAGTACCTTCATGACAAAGCTTCCTTAGAATTATTTTCCTTTTTTTTAATTGGAATATATATTGTGGCAAAAGTTCCTTTTGGAGAAGTATCCTGAATTTCAAGTCTGCCGTTTAAATACTCTAACTTTTCTCGAAGATTGAAAAGACCAAATCCTCGCTTTACATTTTTTAATTTATTAGCCATAGAGGCATTAAAACCGATACCATTATCTTTAATATTAATTTGCATGCTCTTATTAGTCCTGATTATATTTACTGTTATGCTATCTGCTTTTGCGTGTTTTACTATGTTTGTTAGTAATTCCCGTACACCCTGGAAAAGAATGATTCTTGTTTGTTCCGTAAGATATAATTTAGGTCCGTTTGAGAAGAAATTGCATTTAATTCCACATTTATTCTGGATATGATCCATTAACCATGCTTCAATAGCGGCTTCTACTCCGATTTCATATAGTAAAGGATTGCTGAGTTCAAAAGTTAATGAGCGAACTTCTTCTAAAGTATTTGTGATTAATTCACCTTGCCTTTTCAGAGAAGATAATACTTCAGGACGTGATTCGGATGCCCGCAGAGAATCCAAACCGAATTTAATTATAGCAAGTCTCTGGCCTATATCATCGTGTATTCCGGCAGCTATGCGATGGCGTTCACGTTCTTCGGCGAGTAGAATTTCTGATGCCATTTGTTTAAGCTGTTTTTGATATTCCATGACTTGTTTTTCTGTTTTTTTGCGTTCTGTTATATCTGTTGCTATATGGATAATCTTTTCAAGAACATTTTGTTCATTAAATATTGGAGTGCAGGATACGAGATATGTTCCTTCCAATGCTTCGACTTCCATTTCTCCAGTTTCCATAGAGCCGGAGCTGAGAATTTTTTCTAACGGACAATCTATTGGATAAGAGTCTTTTTTATGAAGGATTTCATGGCATTTTTTACCAATAAGCTCTTCTTCAGGTTTTCCTGTCATTTTAACTGTTGTTCTATTGGCCGCTATAATATTTCGTTCGGTATCGAGAATAAATGATGGTTGGCCGATAGCCTGAAAAATATTTTCCCAATCTCGCTTGGCGTTCTGAAGGTCTTTTTGAATTTCCATGAGTTCTGTAATATCAAGAGAAAGTATGAAAATACCTTCGGGAACAGGCTGAACACCCAGTATAAACCAGCCTTTACTTCCATCAGGAAAATGAAACTCATTTTCAAACTGGCAAGATTTAAGATGTTCCATACAATCTTTTAAAATGCTGTAAACATGAGTCTTTTCAAAATCCGGATACACATCCATCATTGTGTGTCCAAGTAATTCCTCCTTTGATTTACGGCTTTGTTTAATAACCGTATTATTCACATATAAATATTTCCAGTCTCTGCCGATAATTTGGCAGCCTTCTAACATATTGTCCATTGTATTTCGGAACAGTTCTTCGCTGGCTCGTAATGCCTGCTGGGCTTCTATTTTTTCGGTTATATCGCGAAAAAAGGCAAATGTTGTTATATGGTCATATTTTATGCTGTTGGCGCTTACTTCCAGTTCGATAATTTTGCCGTTTTTACATCTATGCTTGGTCGTAAATCTTTGAGAGCCGGCTTTGTTTAGAAACTTGATGTGTTTTTTTATTTTGGTATGAGATTCCAGAGCTTCCACTTCAGCTACATTCATAGACAAAAGCTCCTTGCGGCTGTATCCTGACAGTTCACAGTATGCGTTATTAACTTCCAATATATTTCCATTTATATCTACCAACCAAAAACCATCCATTGAAGTTTCAAGGATTGTCTTATACAGAGTATAATCAGGAATTGTTCGTGTACTCATATCACTTCCCATAGAGTTTTCCACTTTTCGCATATCTTTATCCACATAAAAGCTTAAAATGGTTTCATCTAAGATGGTAAAAAGCAAAGAGTTGAATAAACCTTAAATACTATATTAGTCGTTTTTTTAAAAATATTCAATATATTTTATCGTAAGTCTTATTGATATTTATAAGATTCTTTATAAACTTCATATAATCATTAAAAATCTTCATTTTTGGCAGTATTCTATGAAAATTGTGAAAATTTGGAAAAATTGGTATTTAATGCACTTTTCATTATAATTTAAGCATTAACAATTAAAAATTGCCTTTTTTGTATATAAAGCGAACCTGAAATGAATCAGTAAGCACATATTATATAGAATGAAAGATAATATCGAAATTAACCTTGTTCAAAGAGCAATACATGGTGAGCAGGCGGCTATTGCAGAGCTTTTCAAGCTATATTGGCGTGCGGCCAGAGCGACAGCTTACGGTGTTACTGGAAATATAGATATAGCAGAAGATGCAGCTTCAGAAGCTTTGTACCTTGCTATTAAGAATATTCAGAATTTAGAGGATGCGAGCAAGTTCGGACCATGGCTCCATACGATTGTAATTCGTTCGGCGCAACATCAAAAAAATTCGAAATCTCTCAAAAAGCCAGACTCTGAAAAATGTTTTAATGAAAATGTTTCAAGCAGTGATTATGATATTGAAAAGCGGGAGCTTTCTGTACTAATCCGTGAAGCAGTAAGCGATTTGCAGGATATTTTGCGTGAAGCTATTTCACTTTACTATTTCGAGGGCTACAAAATTGAGCAGATAGCAGCTTTTATAGATGTACCGATTGGAACAGTTAAAAGGCGACTGCATGATGGACGCAATGCTTTGCGGGATTCCGCTGAAAAAATCATGAAAGGGAAAAAGCCTATGAATAATAAACGGGAGCTAATTATAAAGCAGCTAAATGATTTCCTCGAAAAAGGTGGAGATTCCGATGATTTTAACAAAGTTATGGGCCAGGCAATGACACTGCGGCCAGTTCCATATGAGTTGCTTCGTAAAATATTCAGCAAACATTCCCAGATAGCGAAAAAGCTTACTGATCCAGAAGAAAGACGAAAGTATGAACTTCGTGCTCACAAAGTAATGGAAATTATACGTAAGCCATCACAAAGAGTTACGGATTTGAATCATCCTGTTTGCAAAGTTATGAATGCAATAAAATCAGCATTGACGGCATTCAAAGAGCGTGAAGAAGATACTAATGCACTTGCTGAAAATATTATAAAACTTCATACTACAGGTGAAGTTAATTCTTCTTCGAGTATGCCGCCTGGTTTTGTAGAAGGAATTCCCGGTTCGTTTATATCTTATGCGAGACAGGCTTTTTTTGAAAAGGTAGATGGCACACTATGCACGATGTATGAACTTGACTGGCCAAAGGATAAAGTCAATATAAAGGGAAATGGTCTGATAAGCGAAGTATTGTATTTGACCTGGCTCAGGAAGGAAATTATCGAATTGCGTTCAGTTGAAGAGCTTCTTCGTGATTTAGCTCTAAAAGTAGTTCCAGATACAAAGTATATTTTATCATCTTATAGTGATCCACGTATAAGTTCTGGTTTGCAAATGAATTTTGAGGGTATTACATTACCGGCAGCGACAGGGGGAGTGAACTTTGCATGGCCGGGCTTACCTGAGGGTGTTTCAGTTGCATCAGTAATATTATATTTGGAAGCATGGGCTTCTGCTCAAAGCGGCCAGAATATCGGACTTAAAAAACTTGATTCATTTTTCAAGAAACTTCGCGAAAAAGAAGAGGGCGAATCTAACGATAAGGCTCAATAATTAATCTTCAATACTCAAACTGACCGACCTGCCTTTTGTCATGTGTATCAACCGAAACATAGTAATCCTAAAAAATATTTTATTATTTTTTTGCACAAAAAAGTTTATTTACTATATTTTTGTTGGATGATTAAAATTATTTGCGGAGAAATCAAAAAATTATTTTAGGACGTTTTTATTAATTCTATTGTAAGTAAATTGTTATGAGAAATCTTGATGTAGAAATTAGAAGAATAGTAATGTTACAAAATTTTTTGGAGGACTAAAAAGGAAGAAAAGAGTGATGTTAAGTTATGTATCGATTGGGTCGATACAGTCCGAGAGGACGGAGCAAAAAACACAAATAAGATTTTAAATAAGAAACATATTTTAAGGGGTTATAAAATGAGAGCTAAAAAAGGTTTTACATTAGTCGAAATATTAATCGTTGTCGTTATTCTTGGTATTCTTGCCGCAATCGTAATTCCTCAGTTTACAGATGCAAGTACTGAAGCAAAAACATCAAGTCTTTGCAGCGATTTGCAGTCAATGCGTTCACAAATCGAACTGTATAAGATTCAGCATAATGATAATCTGCCGGGAACAGTTTCGGGTGTCACTTTCGCACAGTCCATGACAGGATACACTCTGTCTGATGGAACTCTTGCAGACCCACAGGCACCAGCAGATGGTGTTTATGGTCCTTATCTTCAGAAGATACCATCTAATCAGTTTATCCCAGTTGCTGCAAATCAGAATGTTGTAACAGCAGCTGCAACAACACCAGATGCACCGGATAATTCATCAGGTTGGATTTACAATACAGCAACCGGTGAGGTTAGAGCCAACGATACATATGATACGAATGTTCACTGGAGTCTGTAATTAGGCAAATTATTGATTACAATATCAGTAAAACTATTATAAAAATATAAATACTAAAAACAGGCTGACCACACCGGAAATAATATCCAAAGCTGGTCAGCCTTTTTAATGAAAGTGATAAAGTAATGGACAAGCAGAACAAAAATAACAAATTACGAGCTTTTACGCTTGTAGAGATTCTGATTGTCGTTGTTATTCTAGGAATTCTTGCGGCAGTTGTTATGCCATTGGCTTCCGGTAGTGCGTTATCTGCACAGGAAAGCTCACTTGGTATTGATTTACAGTTGCTTAAAAGATTCGTGCTAATTTACAAGGTTCAACATCTTGAAGTGTATCCTGGTTATACTTCTGGTCCAGGTTCAAGTGTTGATGAACAAACGTTTATAAACCAGGCAACGTTATCGAGCAATCCAGCAGGCGAAACGGCTGATATAGGAACCGCAGATTACGAACGCGGTCCGTATCTGCAAATGTTGCCTGCGAATCCTTTGAATAAATTACGCACATTCCAGATGCTCGCTGATGGACAGGATTTCCCTGCAGATGGTGATAATAGTCACGGCTGGATTTATAAAGCTGAGACAGGGGAAATTCGAGCTGATTCTCCAGGGACAGATAAGAACGGCAAGAAATACTATGATTATTAGAAAAAAGCGACATAGCGGCGGAAGTAAATATGGATTTACACTCGCGGAAGCTATGATAGCCATGGTAATTTTGGGAATGGCAGCAGCCGGTGTGCTGCTGCCATTTTCAAGTGGTGCCTCTGTACAGGCAGAAGGCATGCGCAACACTTTAGCCGCAAAACTGGCGAGTGATTTGCTTGAGCAGGTAATAAATGAGCAAATGATAAATACGCCATTTAGTGAAATTATTGCCAGTTATAATTATTCCGAATCTCAGGGACAGGTTAAAGATTCAGGTGATAATGTGTTTACTGATCCTGCATATTTAAATTTTAGCAGGACTGTTTCCTGTGAGTATGTAGATGTACTTATATCGCCTGGAGTCTTTTCGAGCGATACTATTTATATTCTTGTTACTGTTCAGGTAGATTATAGCGGCAGAACAATTGCGACAATGAAGAGACTTATATACGAGTAAAAAAAGATGCGGAATTCAGTTTCAACGAGAGGATTTACATTAGTTGAGTTAATGGTAGCATTGGTTGTTACCGGTATTATTCTTTCTGCTATTTCAACTTTAGCGTTTGCTTTAAGTTCCGCTAATAAATCAACTGGCGATGTAAATATTAGACAGGCACAGGTTCGTATAACAACACTCAGGATTCAGGAACTTATTCGAAATTGCAATCTTATATGTTCTCAAAGCGATGATGATATAGCCATTTGGCTTGCTGATAATAATAACGATAAAAAAATAAATATTAGTGAACTTGCTTATATCGATTTCGGTTCAGACAGGAATCATTTATATCTTTATACATTTTCTTCAAATAATAATTCAATAATAGATATCGATTCGATAAAAGCTTATTCAACTGACTGGTGGTCTTCATACAGCAGCAATACAGAGCCAGTTAAGTTATTGCCTGAATGCAGCAATGTCGAATTTCAATTCGATACAATGCCGCCAGGCAGTAAGTTTGTTAATATTGAGTTTGAGATGACCGAAAATAATGTTGTGAGACAATATCAAATAAACGCGGCTCTAAGAAGCTGGAACGGTAATATTATCGATGAAAGCGGTAACATTATCAGCGATGATGATTAAGTTATGAATATGAGAACGAATTATAAATCCAGACCCGGTGTAGTTTTGCTTGTAGTACTGATTCTCATTATGGTGATAACTGTACTATCTCTGGGCTTTCTGTCCAGAAGCGATGTCGAATTAGCCTGCGGCAGGAATATGGTATTGCGTGGACGAATGGATTACCTGGCCGAATCCGGTCTCGAACAGGCGAAAGGGCTTATTCTAAATCCGCAGGATGTGGAAGACGAATACTATACAGGTGCAACCGGACTACAGTTAGCAGATGGAAGTAATGATTATTATGATGTATTTGTCGAACCTGATTCGACAGATCACTGCAATTATATTATTGATAGCAACGCTTATGAAATGCGAGATGATGAAAAGGTCGGACGAAGCAATTTAAGAGCATTATTACGTCTCGATCCATGTATAGCATTATGGAGCGGAGTAAATTTAACTTTAACAGATTCGATGACAGTAAACGGTGATGTTTATTGTAATGGAACATTAATTAGTCTGAAAACGATAGATGGTGATGTTTTTGCTGACAGTTATTCCGGACTAAAAACCGGGCAGATATATAACAAGAGTAAATTGTCCCTTGCCTGGCCGGAAATTACTTTTGATGGATTTGATGGTAAACTTAATGTAAATTCTCACACGGGGGATTATTCATTATCTAGTGATATAGATGGAATGCTTCTTGTTGATGGGGATTTATCTATACAGGAAGGTTTAAATCTGACTATAACAGCCGCAAAAAATATGCCGGCTTTATATGTTACCGGTGATTTGAATATCAGCAAAAATTCCGTTTTAAATATTAACGGTTTAACCGTTGTGGATGGACATGTATTTTTAGATTCAGGAGCTGGTATTAATGAGCTTGGAGGTTTGTTCGCAAAAGAGGGAATATTTGAAATCGCTCGTGATTCTTCAGACAACGATACCGTTGTGTCTCTGTATAATGGAGTAAAAAAAACTGGGGGTAAATATAACGGCGGTTTGCAATTTGACGGAATCAATGATTATGCTGAAGTCGCAAATGAAAATCTTTTTGATATTACTAATCAAATTACAGTTGCCGCCTGGATAAAGGTCGGTGCTTTTAATAAAAGCTATCAGGCGATTGTTACAAAAGGTGACAGCGCATGGAGACTTCAGAGATATTCCAATACAAATAAAATTGAATTTGCATGTACTGGTATAAGTATCAATCAGTATGGCCAAATCTTGAGCAATACAACAATAACTGCAGATAATCAGTGGCATCATATTGCCGGTGTTTATGATGGTTCTACTATTAGTGTTTATATTGACGGTAATCTTGATAATAGTGAGGCTGCAACCGGTTCTATAAATGAAAATGATTATAATGTATTGATAGGTGAAAATGCCCAGCCTTCGGCTTCGGGCAGATACTGGAACGGATATATCGATGATGTTCAGATATATAACACAGGATTAGAGCCAAACGATATTAATGATATAAAGTCCGGCACTACACTGCCCGGTCTTGTAACGCATTGGAAATTTGATGAAACAGATTCTGAAATAAGCATAACTGCCGCACCTGAAAAAGCAGCAATTAATATATATGATGAATACGGCAGTATCGAGAAGTGGGGACAAGCCGCAGGGGCTTTTTATAAAAGCATTGAAAGAAGATAACTGATTTTTTTGAAGTTTGCATATTCTTTTTGTTCAATTTATAGATTCACATGCTGACATTTCATTGCATCTAACGCAGGGTGAGGATTATTTACTTATCGGTCCTTATGTGTGTTTAAATGAAAAATCTTAAATATGTTACAGGTATGGATATTAAAATATTTCTTAGTATTTCTGAAGTTATGGGAGCGAAAAATCTGACTTGATTTAACGATTTTGCTGGTTTTGATGAACATAACAAATCTAAATTTAGAAGTATCGCCTGTTTCAGTGTGATTTTTAATGTTGTATGAAGAACATGTCAGAACATAGTTTGTGTTATATAAATCATGGGTAGTCCTATAAAAAATATTAAGTTGAACGATGGAAAGTCTTTTTTGACAGTTGGGTTAAGGCAAGCCATGAAGATGTCGAAAAATAGCTTAAAACGCATTGTGAATATGCGTAAGAAAGGAAAGAGTAAAATGTTTATGTCTGAAATTTCAAAAATAAATTCGTTTAGTTTAGCTTTGCGAAAGGGGAAAACTTTTGCACTGCATACAGCAAGCGGCTTTACGCTGATAGAGATAATAATTGTTGTTGTTATTCTTTCAATTGCAGCGATGGCGGCTATACCGCTAATGAGTTCTGCTTCTGATGTTCAGATTCGTTCTGCTTCGAATTTAATTGCGGCAGATCTGGAATATGCAAAAAGCATGGCAATAAGCAGAGGGCAAAATTATTCTGTTGTTTTTGATGGAAGCAACAATAGTTACGGTATATACAAAGAAGGAGAGTCTGATCCGATACCGCATCCTGTTAAAAAGGGATTTGATTATGTAATGAATTTCACTAATGACAGCAGGCTCGGTAAAGTTGATATAACTAATGTTAATTTTGACAGTACGTCAACTGTTGAATTTGATTGTCTTGGAAGTCCTGTTGATTTGAATAATACCGGTACTATTACAATTAGTGCGAATGGAATCACAGCAATAATTTCAGTTGAACCTGTAACTGGATATATTTCAATTAGCCTATAAGGAATAAATTGATGTTTGGTTTGAATTTGAAAAATCGTTCTATAAGACCAATAGGGCTGGACATAGGTCATGACTATATTAGAATGACTCAGCTTGTGATTCGTGATGAAAAGATATCCGTTCACGCTGCAGAGGAAGCTCGTGTAGAAATAGATAAAAAGGAGGATGAGCAGGCATGGAAAAGCATTGTTATTGCAACAATAAAAAGATTGTTTGTTAAAGGAAACTTTTCTGGAAATAATACTATTTCATGTTTGCCGAGCGGGGATTTAAAAATTACGAGTTTGCGGTTAACTCAAGCCGAAAGCGAAAAAACAGAGCAAATAATAAAACGTGAAGTTGCCCAGCGATTCAAATTAAATCCTGAAAATGATGCGATGGATTATATTGTTGCGGGTAATGTCAGGCAGGGAGATGAAATTAAAAAGGAGTTGGTTTTATTTGCGTGCAGCAATGAAAAAATAAAAAATCATATAGAAATACTCGAAGAGGCCGGCCTTAAACCTGTTTCGTTAGATATAATGCCATGTGCGTTATTCAGAAGTTTTGAGCGTTCATTCAGACGACAGGAAGATATGGAGAACGCAGTTGTTTTTGTAGATATTGGGAGTTTATATACAACAATAGTATTTGGCCGAGGTCAAGAAATCTGTTTTGTAAAACAGTTAAAAATCGGTGGAGATAATTTCAACTCTGAAGTTGCTTCTAAATTGGGAATAACAAATAAAGAAGCAGAAGTACTAAGAAAAGAACTTCAGAATGAGGATAGAGTTTCAAAGGAAGATGAACAGAAAATAGATGCTTCAACCCGTCAGAGAATGATAGATGCAATAAGTAAAGTTGCCGAAGAACTGGCGAAGGAAATATCTCTTTGCCTGAGATATTATTCAGTAACATTTAGGGGCAAACGTATTGAACGGGCTATTTTCACTGGTGGCGGAAGTTATGAAAATATCCTTCTTAATATTATGAAAAGACAATTGGCAGTAGGAGTAGAAATAGCTCAGCCTTTTAGAGGATTTGATTTTCAAAATGAAAAAGTAAATATTGGTATTAATGAAGGAAACGGACTCCTATGTGAGTGGGCAGTAGCTATCGGATTGAGCCTGAAAGGAATGGATGCAATAAGGCGCAATAGAAGAGAAGTATACAGCAGGACGTAAAGATGTTATGAAAGAAATAGATTTTCTCCCGGAATGGTATAAGAGCGGCATAAGACGACAAGTCAATTACCGTGTCCAATACATCATCTTGAGTGGTGTATTTGTGGTGATGATGGTTTGGAATTTTGTTTCGGCAGGTTCTGTATCAAGAGTTAGGGCGAAATGTACGCAAATGAAAGAAATACAAATACAATCAGAAAGAGCTTCAACTGAACTCGAAAAATATAAAAGTGATATTGCTATATTGCATGAGAGAGAAAAAATCCTGGGCAGTATAGACTCAAAAATAAATGTTTCAAATGTTTTAGCCGAACTTAGTTTTCTTATTGATGAAAAAATAGTATTGAGCAAGGTCGAATTGATTTCAGAAATAATTAATGATAAACAAAATAATGGAAATATACCACAATCCATGTCTGCAGTAAGGTCATCTGTTTCAGGAGATAATTCAGGTGCATTGCTTGGTAATGTATGTTTCAGAGTTTTAATTAAAGGTGTTGCTGCAAATGGAAGTGACGTGGCTGTTTTGTTATGCAATCTTGAAGATTCACCATATTTTAGCCATGTCAATTTATTGTACTCAAAAGATTCCGAAGTTAAAAATACAATAAAAATACAACCGGTCAATTTTGAGGAATCTATTAATAATCAAAATAAAACGAATAACGGGAATATTAATGTAAGTGAATTTGAGATTAAATGCTGTTTATCAAATTATATTGAATCCCAGTAAAAGGAGTGACGTAGTTTGGTTTTAGAAAAAAAACAAATAATAATATTGATTGTTGCTGTGGCAGGATTTGCTGCTTTTGTTTTGTTTCGTTATTTTCCTGTCAGTAAGGAATTAAATGAAATTAATGCTGTAAGAGAGGAACAAAACCTAATCATTGCAAAAGGTATTTCCGATAAAGAACAATTGCAGTTATTTGAGGAGTATTTGCAGGAACTTAAAGATAAACTTGGAAATTACGAAAACAACGTTCCGAAAAGAAAAGACCTTGGATTATTTCTTAAAGAAATAGCAGCATTAATGGAAAATAATAATTTGAAAGATCAGGCGATTCAACCACTTGATGGAGTAAAGGCAGATGAATTAATTTGTATACCTGTCAACATGAAAGGACGGGGAACTCTGTCGGAGATTTATGAGTTTTATAAGAATTTGCAGGAGCTTGACAGGCAAATTCGCATAAAACAGGTAAAACTTGAAAATGGTAATGATTTCGATGGTGACATTAAGATGGAAACTGAAATCGTTATCTATTACAGAAATCAAGTGGGTTAAAAGATAAAAACGACCAGATAACATATAAAGAAAGGAGCAAATGAAGAAAAATAAAAGACATAGTGAAAACAATTCTGTAGGAATTGTTTGCCGATTGGCAACCGAAAAGAAAAAAACTGTTTTGGCTGTTTGCCTGGTTGTATTGATGGTATTTATGTGGATAAAAGTATTATCAGGAAAGAAACCTGAATCTGCAAATGCCGGAATATCTTCAGGTCAGATGGAAAAAAAAGTGCATCTTGATTCGGAGGCAAGTATTTCTTATGTCGATTTACCAGAGATTGAAGGCAGAAATGATACAATAAAAAGAGATATTTTTGCCTCGAACGGATGGAATGCTTTTGCTAATAAAAACGAAGGCGTAGTAGTTACAAGAGAAGTAAATGTAGTTCCAGGTGATGTTACAGAGAGCGTTATAAGGAAAATTGCTGAAAATTTAAAATTGGAAGCGTTTATAATGGGCAATAATCCACGTGCATATATTAATGATAAAATACTTTCGGTTGGGGATAGCCTGCCTGTTACAGATGGAACCAATAAATATGAATGTGAAGTAGTTTTAATTGAGAATAATTCGGTTGTAATGAGATGTGGTAAAGCTGAAGTAATATTGAAATTGAAAAAAGTAAATGAGAATGATTAAAAAAGACAGAATTTAAAAAAATTAAAGGAGCATGAATATGTATTATGACAGTAATGTAAAAGAAAAGAAGAGAAACAAAAGAAGTATTTTAACTATATGTTTTGTATTAACAATGATGTGGACAATATCAGTTGTCGCTTCGGATCAGGCTACGATTGGCGAAGGCGAAAAAATCCCAACATTTAACTGTGAGGAAGATTTCGGTATTCGCAAAGCACTGGCATTGCTGGGTAGCTTGTGCGGGAAAAATATCGTTCCTTCACCAAATGTTGACGGACAATTGGCATTTCGCAGTCTTAAAGATGTAACATTCGAAGAGGCTATGGATGCTATACTTGGAGACGGATTTGTTTATGCAGAGGAAGGAAATCTTATCAAAGTATATACAAAGGTTGAATATGAAAATATAATGAAAGACCCGAAACGAAGAGTTCACAAGGTTATATCATTATATTATATTACAGCAGAAGAAGCCTCAAAGCTTATTACGCCTGTAATTAGTGACGCAGCTGTAATTCAAAGCAGTTCTGATGCAGAGAAAGGTATTTCCGGCGGCAGTGGCGGTAGCGGCGGCGGAGGCGGCTCTCTTGGTTCAGGTGGTGGCGGTAACAGCATGGCCTTGAATGATATGATAGTGATATACGATTTCCCTGAAAATATTGAGAAAGCTGAAGAAGTAATCAAATCAATTGATGTAAAGCCGCTGCAGGTTCTTATTGAAGCTACAATTCTCAGTGCTGCACTTAATGAAGATATGTATCTTGGTATTGATTGGAACCTATTGTCAGGTTATGCTGTAGATGGTTTTCCTTCTGCAATAATATCTTCTGTTGGTTCTTCACAAATTGGTACTCCATTAGAGTCAACTGGTTTTGCTTCTATCGGTGACGGTTTAAGAGTCGGAATTAGTGGTAGTAAGCTCCAGGGATTTATCAGTGCATTAGAAGAGATTACAGATGTAACTGTTATGGCTAATCCAAAGATTATGGCAGTAAATAAGCAGCAGGGATCTTTATTAATTGGTAAAAAGCTTGGTTATTTGTCTTCACAGACAGTGACTGATGGTGGTACCAGCACTTCTCAGGTAGATTTCTATGAGAGTGGAACAAGATTGGTTTTCAGGCCTTATATTGGCAATGATGGCTACATAAGAATGGAAATATATCCGAAAGATAGTTCTGCAGAGTTGAATGCAACTACACAAGCTCCGGATGAAACTACAACAGAATTGCAGACTAATATCCTGGTTAAGGATGGAGAGACAGTTGTAATTGGCGGTTTGTTCAGGGAAGTAGTCAATACAGTTCGTCAACAGATTCCTATACTCGGAAATATTCCTTTTGTAGGATGGCTCTTCAGCGGCCAGACTGATTTGACTCAGCGTGAGGAAGTAATTGTAATGCTTACTCCGCACATTATTGAGGATCCGGTTGAATCAATAGAAGGAATTGAAAATGTGAGTCGTAAAATGCGTAGCGCCAATGATGAGTTAATTCCGATTAGCAGAAGAAATATGGCTGAAGATTATTATACATTGGCCGCACAGCTTTATCTGGAAGGTGACACTTATGGAGCTTTGAAGAATCTGGATATAGCTATTTACCTTCGTCCAACATATATTGCTGCGATAGATCTTAAAGAAAAAATACTAAAGGAAACCAATCCTGATGAGTATGAAAAACTTGATCGCAATGTACTTAATGTTGTAGAAAATTAATTTACTGAATAAAAGTTCATACGATATTCGATTAAGGAAAATCGAATTGCATAATGAATGTTTGTAGAGTTTGGAGTAATTGTTTTGAGACGTTCGGGAAAGATATTAATAGTTGTCACTATGTTTGTTGTTTGTATTACTGTTATCTGTAATACAGCCTGGGGATCAGGCTATGAAGTCAGAAGAAATATGGACTATACAGACATAATGCTGGGAAGCATTTCTATCGTGACAGTATTATATATCGCCGAGGCTTTGGGCGTGATTTTAACTGGCTTATATATGTTAAAATTGGCTGGTGCAATCGCGTCCATTGCCAGGCTCCTGAATAGTGAAACTTCAAATTCATATGATAATCATCCATTGTCGATACTAAGATTAAAAAAAATAAAGGAATTGCGAGAAAAAATCGTTGTGCTTTTTGAGGAACGTAATTCTCTTGTTGAAATGTATGATAAGCAGATTAAAGAGTTGAAGGTTCAACTTCATATTTCTCAAAAACGCCAGACACATATAGAAGAAATAATCTATAGTATTCGTGATTCGGTCATAGTTGTCGATGAATTCGATAAGCTGCTTATGGCAAACGAACCGGCTGGTAAACTATTAGGTTTTGATTACAAAAAATCTTATTTTAAGCCAATCAAAGAAATTATAAGTAGTGAACGAAAAGAATTTCTGAAATTCTTGAGTCATACTAAAAAAAGCAGGGGGCAGGCGGCAAGAAAAGAGCTTGAAACTATTCAAGATGGCAAACTCAAAACTTATGATTGTATTGTTTCCTGTATTTATGACAATAATAAGCAGGTATGCGGCGTTGTAGCTGTCTTACATGATATCACTCGTGAAAAAGAAATATCAAATATGAAGAATGACTTTATAAGTCATGTATCGCACGAGTTGAAAACACCGCTTGCGTCTATAACCGCTTATTCAGAAATGCTCGCTGATGATGAAGCAAACGATGAAGAAACAAGAAAGGAATTCTATGCCGTAATTCAGAATCAGGCTCAAAGACTAAACCGTCTTATTGAGGATATACTTAACACTTCACGTATAGAATCTGGATTAATTAAAATTAATAAAGAACCTCTCAGTATGGCAATATTAATCGAGGAGCAACTTAAGATGATTAAGAGCTATGCCGAAGAGAAAGAAATAACAATCATCGGGCAAACGCCTATTGTTTGTGACCAGATTTATGTGGACAGAGACATGATATCTCAGGTTATTGTTAATTTATTAAGTAATGCTGTTAAATACACTAAACCTGGAGGCACGGTAACAATAGAATCGAAAACTGATGAAGCAGCATCTAAGATTCAGGTTCTTATTACTGATACAGGTGTTGGTATCCCTGATGACGAAATAGAGCATGTGTTTGATAAATATTATCGTGTTGAAACAAATAAAAAACAAGCCAGAGGCACTGGACTTGGTCTTAATCTTGTTAAGCAGATTGTAGAGAAAATTCATAATGGACGTGTTTTCGTAAATAGTCGTGTAGGAATAGGTAGTACTTTTGGATTTGAATTACCTTTAGCGTCAAAAAATATAGAAATCACAGTGTAAGTACAAAAGAGTTGGAAACGCTGTAATATAGAACATTATTTTGGTGGAGGATAAACAATGGAACAGAAAAAAGTTTTAATCGTGGATGATGAGATACATATTGTTCATGTTGTAGCTATAAAACTCAGAAATAATGGTTATGAGGTTATTTCTGCAAATAATGGCGCAGAAGCTTATGAGCTTGCCTGTGATATCAAACCTGACATTATAGTTACTGATTTTCAAATGCCTGTTATGACAGGTATGGAACTTGTGGAAAAACTGCGTGAAAATGAGCAAACAAAAAATATACCAGTCATCATGCTTACTGCAAGAAGCTTTGCCGTCACGAAAGAGCAGCGAGAGCAACTGCATATTTCGGACTGTTTGAGTAAACCGTTCAGTCCGCGTGAATTATTGGTAAATATAGAAGATATTTTGTACCAGAATGAATTAGTTGCTGAAGCTAAGTGACACAATACAAAACACAGACATAGAGAGAAAATCAATATATCATTATGGATATGCTGGAAACAACTACAACAAATATTGAACTGTCACAAATACGTGAATTAAAGAAAGTCGGCAGCAGGATAATCAAATATGGTGTTAATTTTACCGTTTTTGACACCTGTGGTAATCTCATACTATTTGTCGATGGAGATAAATTCCAAAGTAACATTGAACAGTTGTCTGATTTAGGAAAACAAATATTAAATCAACATAAACAGAGAGATGGTTCTTCATTAAAAAATGAACCTGTAAAGAATTTCTGTAATGAAAATCCTGTTTTAGGAATTGTTTTGGAATCATATTGTTCGGAATATAAACCTTATGAAGCAGTTGGGTCTGTATTGATTGATTTGGGCAATATATCTGATAATCATGAATATCTTACTAATGAAAAACAATTTGAGGATATGCTCATTTTTATTGCAGACAGCTTTTTAGACAGGTCTAAAGCTTCCGGGCAGATTGAGATGGTCAGTACTGAATTAGCAAGGGTTTATGAAGAACTCGTATTACTTCATAAATTAAGCACAAATATGCGTGTTACTGAAGCCGATTCTAATTATCTCCAAATGGCTTGTGATAGTCTTACGGAAATTGTATATGTGGAAGGAATCGCAATATTGCTGGAAAAATCTGTAGAAAATGAACAAAGATTTGTTGTAGCCGCAGGTTCCGGATTAATTGATATTGACGAGCACATATCTGAAAATCTATACAGTAGATTAACAGATGAATTAAACAAGGGAAAAGAAGCTATGCTCGATAGCGAAGTCGATTCGCCTTTTAAATATGAATGGCCGGAAGATATTAAAAGCTTGATTGCAGTTCCCATGTGTGGGAAAGATAAGGGTGATTCCGGTTTTACCAATAGAACACAAAATGGTAATTATATAATAGGATTTATGGTTGCTATTAACAGAATTGGCAAGGATGATTTCGATAGTACTGATGTAAAATTATTTGATTCAGTTGCAAGCAGTTGTGCTGTTTTTATAGAAAATAGAAGATTATTCAAAGATATTAATGAATTATTTTTTGGTTCGCTTAAGGCCTTAACAAGAAGTATCGATGCCAAAGACAATTATACTCATGGTCACTCGGAAAGAGTTGCTTTTATTTCGCGTTGGATTGCTGAAAAACTTTCAGAAAAAGGTATGCTGGAGGATGAACAGTTGCATAGAGTGTATTTGGCTGGTTTACTGCATGATATTGGTAAAATTGGTATAGATGAAACTCTGCTGCGTAAGAATGGTAAACTGACTGATGAAGAATATGCACGTATAAAGATGCACCCGGCAATTGGGGCAGGTATTTTACAGGAAATAAAACAAATGCGTGATATTGTTCCGGGAGTTCTATGTCATCATGAACGCATGGATGGCAGAGGTTATCCGGATGGATTGCATGGTGATCAATTTCCAACTATAGGTAAAATAGTAGGATTAGCTGATAGTTTTGATGCCATGACTTCCAAGCGAACATATAGGGATGCAATGTCCGTGGAAAAGGCGCTCACTGAAATAGAAAAAGGACTTGGTAAGCAGTTCGATGAAAAAATAGGGAGGGTATTTCTTGATAGTAATGTTGAACAATTGTGGGAAATCCTTAAGGATGGTTTTGGTGAGATTTATCATGGAAATGCCTACACTGAATATGGAACAGCTGCTGTTGGGATGTTGATAAAATGAAAGTTAAAATACAAGATTATAATGATGTTACTGTTATCGAGATGCAGGGTGAACTGGATAGTGATGCTTCCGAAATATTTGAAAAAAATATTGCTGATATTATTTCCCAGAACAAATCCAATATTGTTCTCGATATGAGCGGTGTGGGATTTATCGATAGCAGGGGACTTAGTGTTCTGTTATGGGTGCGTGATTATTGCGTCCAGAACAGGCGAGAGCTTAGGCTTGCAGGACTGGATGAAAACTGTAAAAGGATATTGGAAATTACCAGGCTCGATAGTGAATTTGATCTCCATAGCGAGCTTGCGGAAGCCGTGAAAAGCTTCGCATAATTTGTAAAAAATCTGTGGTGATAGAGAAGAATAGAAGAACGAATGGATCAGATAGCCGTTGAAAATAAAATGCAGCTTGGACAGCTATTACTTGCAAGAGATATTGTCTCTCAAGAGCAAATAGATGCTGCATTGTCTGAGCAGAAAGAAAAGGGCCATCGCAAGCTGCTTGGCGAGCTTCTTGTAGAGATGGGATACTGTACAGAAAATCAGATTGCTTCTGCTCTTGCCCAGGGTTATGGTGTGCCTTACGCTCAGGTAGGTCCGAAGATTTGTGATCCTAAAGTGCTTGAGATATTACCAAGAGAATTTCTCGAAGAGCATATTGTCCTACCGCTTTTTAAGGTGAATAATACACTTACAGTAGCTATATGTGAACCGGCAAATGTATTTCTTATAGATGAAATAGAGCGAATCAGCGGCTGTAAGGTTCAAATTGTATGTTCAACTGCTAAAGATATAAAAGCAACTATACAGGCATATTTACCTTCTGAGAATGTTTTCGTAATCGATGATATAATTGACGATGAAGGTTTGGAAGACTTCACTTTAATTGAAAATATCACACAGGATATAAGCAATCTTGAAGAAGTAGCAGGCCAGTCGCCGGTTGTTAAGCTTGTAAATTATCTGCTTTATAATGCTGTCAGAGAAAATGCAAGCGATATTCATATTGAGCCGGACGACAAAAAACTTAGAGTTCGATATCGGGTGGACGGAAAGTTATACGAAAAAATGCGTCCTCCGCATCAAATGCATTCGGCAATCGTATCACGTATTAAAATTATGGCCGAGCTTGATATTGCTCAGCGACGATTACCTCAGGATGGAGGAATCCATGTTTTAATGGAAGGAAGGCCGGTTGACCTCAGAGTTTCAGTAATGCCGGGTAACTACGGCGAGAAAGTAGTAATAAGAGTAATTGATCCTCATAAAATGCTTTATACTCTTGAGTCGCTCGGTTTTACATACAATAATCTTCAATTATTTAGAAAAGTAATACAGGCTCCGAATGGAATTGTATTGGTTACAGGACCAACTGGTTCAGGGAAAAATACGACATTATACGCAGCACTTTCAGAATTAAATAGTGAAGATGCAAATATATGTACAGTCGAAGACCCGGTTGAATGTAATATCTCAGGTATTAACCAGTTTCAGGTTAATCAGGCAGCAGGATTTATGTTCTCTAATGCTCTGAGAAGTTTGTTAAGACAGGATCCTGATATTATAATGGTAGGTGAAATCCGTGACGAAAATACGGCAAATATAGCAGTTCAGGCCGCTCTTACAGGTCACCTGGTATTGTCAACATTACATACAAATGATGCACCTGGTGCAGTAACAAGGTTAGTTGATTTGGGAGTTGCTCCATATCTTGTTAGTGCTTCGCTAATAGCCGTTGTAGCACAACGGCTTGTAAGAAAGATATGCTCAAACTGTAAGACTGAATATGAACCAGCGGCCAGTCTAAGAAAAGCTATTGAAAAATCAGGCGAAAAAGGGCAGAAGTATTATCGTGGTGTAGGATGCAAAAAGTGTAGAAATACAGGATATTCCGGACGAATTGCCATTCATGAACTATTTGTTCCGGATGATGAAATTCTGGGGCAAATTACAGATGGCATAAGCTTGAAAAAGCTTCGAAATTTAACGATACAGAAGGGAATGGTTTCTCTGGAAAAAGATGGTATCGAAAAAGTTCAGGCCGGGATTATTTCAATTGAAGAAGTGTTGAGAACTACTCAAATAGGAATTTAAACCTCTTGTTTTATTCATAAGGTTAAAAAAATGGCTGTTTCAATATCAAAAAACGCTAATAATTCAAATAGAGAAGGAAAATCTTCTCATAGTAGTTCGAGCAATAATCCAGAATACGGTTTTAATATGAATGTTAATGAAGATATATTACAAGATCCGAAATTTAATACTCATTCTTCAGATCGCTTATTTAGTGATATGAAACCTGTTAATTCTAATTTGATGAATGCAAAAGTAAAATCGTCCGAGCTTATCCTTTTTACAACGCAATTATCTGTAATGCTTGATAGCGGTGTTGTACTTAGTGACGCGCTTGATGCTATTGCTGAGCAGGCTGAAAATGGATCATTAAAATTAATAATTACAAATGTCGCGGCGGTAGTAAAAGGAGGAGAGAGATTTTCAAAAGCTCTCACTCAATATCCGAAAGTTTTCAATTCGATGTTTATCAGCATGGTCAAAGCTTCAGAGGCATCCGGAAGAATGGCAGAAATGCTCAATGTGCTCAGCGGATATTTAAGTTTTGAAGCTGAAACACGAAAACGTATTAAAGGTGCGCTTACATATCCATTCATCATGGCTCTCATGGCTGTCGCTGCTACTGGGACACTCATGTTTTTTGTCCTGCCAAGATTTATGGGAATTTATGAATCTAAAGGCGCTGCTCTACCAAAAATAACTCAAATCCTGGTCAATTTCAGCAAAATACTGGGTAGTTTCGAAAAAATGACTATTATTATAACTACACTGATTGTATTTTCAGTCTTTTTCTACTATTGGTCGAAAACCGTTTCGGGCAGGAGGGTAATAGACCTTCTAAAAATTAGAACTCCTGTTATTGGGACCATGTTTATTGATACTGTAGTTACCAGAAGCATGCGTATTATGGCAACGATGATAAATACTGGTGTGAACCTGCTCGATTCAATTCAAGTTATTCAGGGGGCTTGTGATAATTATTATTTTCAGCGTCTTTGGATGGGAGTTGACGAAAAAATAAAAGATGGATATCAGTTGTCAGAATCAATAATAATTACACAAAACGAAGAATTAATAGCTCCGGGAATTATTCAGATGATTCGTGCAGGCGAAAAGAGTGGCAAGCTTGGTGAAGTTTGCGATAAAGTGTCTGTTTTTTATGAGAAAAAACTTGAATCTTCAATCAGAAATGTCATGGCGCTTATAGAGCCAATAATGATAACAGTTTTAGGAGGTATTATTGGGACGATTGCTATAGCATTACTCTTGCCTGTATTTAGGATTTCAACTGTTATTGCACATTGATAAGAAAAGGACCTATACCGAAAACAATCAGTATAGGCCCATATTTTTGTAATTCTTCAGTACTATCGTTTATACATATTATCAAACGATAACACTGCAATAATTAATCATACTTCTTATGGATTCGGATTAGCTAAGTA
>JAFGPS010000129.1 GCA_016936075.1 Sedimentisphaerales bacterium
ATTTTCAGATGAGCCGGCCAGACGGTAATACATAACATCGCCGCCTGATGCATACGCATACACCGGCTTGTCGTGTAAATAGAAACACACACCCGGATCGGTATGCATCTCTTTTATCAACTGGTCGCAATCGTTGTATTCATAATCTGTCTGCATGCACTGGCCGTTAATAATTATTTCCCGCCTTGTCCGGTTGCCGACTATATCATAGACATATCCAACAGAATAACTGCCTGTTGTTTCATTCGACACTTCGCTGATAACACGATTTAAATAAGGGATTTTCTATCGAGATCGCTATAAGGATAATAACCTGCCTCTTTTAGCTTTGATAGTAAACCAGAACTCCCTTTCTCCATAGCGTACTTCATTTCCTCTCTAAAAATTTCAATACACAGAAGAATACCACATTTACACCCACCTACCTCAAAATGGACACCTTTTTTTCTATATTCATCTAATACAAGACACGCATATTCCGAATCTCCCTCAAGTGGAACCTCACATGTATCTCCAGGATTTAAGACTGCTTGGTATGAGTAACGTCCTACAGATGTTAAAATACTACAAATTCTTCTCTCAATTTTATTAAAAGGATGGTTAGTATCACGAACATCTATATTTTTTGTAAGTTTATGTTTGGAAAACATAAGTAGTTCATACGTACCTATTCTATTCGGCTTAGGGCCTCTACCATCTGGTTCTATTAATTCCATAGTTACGAACCCAGTTCCTTCAGTAGCATTAGGGAAATAATACATATCAACATTCCCGCCAAGTTCGAAAGGAATCAGGGCATGACCAGTAACCTCGCACATTGGTCCAAGTATCCTCTCTATAGCAGCCTTTTCTAATTCGCCATGTTTTTCGTACTCTTCATCCGTAAATTGTCTTTCATGAATATTCCCACCGCTCATTACTTTACCTCCTATTATTTCATAATATAATCGAAATAATTTTCACTTTTTATTTTGGAACAAATACGTCTTTATTAGCGTACGGTTTTAATACACCACTTGCAATTCCTTCGTCAATCTTGTCAAAGAGCAATAGAACAAAAAAAGCATTGAAAGATGTCTTGAAAGTTTATGAAAGACAATTATAGATTCGATAAACCAAAGCTATTAAAATATTAAGCGAACCTTTTTATTGATATAATCAATTTCTACATCTTTGATAATTGTGCCTGGCTTTACGTTTTCTAATCCATGAACAAGCTGTCCAAGAATGGATAAATTTACTAAAGATTCACACAGGTCAAGATTTTCTATATCTTCCTCATCACCACCAAGAATAATTGGTGTTTTGCAACTCAAATGATGAAAGTACTTCTTTCTGTTCCCTGGAATAGCAAAAAAAGCTTCTGCCAATGTCTTTTCTTCAGAATACATATTATCACTATCAGCGATAATATCTTTTAAAAAATTTTCAAAATAATCTGCTATGAAATAAGTTTTGCCATCATCTGGAGCTAACATATAAATAGCATTTTTCCTTCCTCCTCTTTTGAAAAAATACTGCCCTCCAAAAACATCCTCCGCAAACACAAAACAGTTATCGTCAAGATGATAATAATCTTTCCAATACTTATTTTGATTCCATTCAATAACGTTATGTTGGACTGGACCAATAAGGCCAAAAAAATGAAAAAAATCATCATAAGTATATCCTCCATTGCATGTTGCAAGAAGAGACCTGTAGCTATCAGGCAGATCTAAAGGCAAATCGGATATGGAATATTCATAGTAGTGATCATAATCTCCTAAATACTTATTTTCTAACGGTATTAATTGCACAATTACCTTTGCTGGAATCTACATATCATAATGTGGCAGTTTATAGCAAGCCTTCCTTCATTTGCTGTGCAATGCAAGACCACCAAGTATCTTGACTGTTAAACGCTGGCGGATCAAGTTCTCGAAAGAGCAAATCAAGTTTAAAAGCTTTTTTATCCAATTCTTTGTCGGTTCCATTACTAAATCTGCAATAATCCGCTACAAAGAGAGATAAGAAACCTGAAAAAGTTTCGATGTTACTGTTTACAAATCTGGTTGGAAGTTTACCCTCGATATCAATTGTTATTACTTCTCCAGTATGTTGTGATTCATCAAGACATATTTGCGTTCCTCCGTCCCAGCCAATTCTCTTAAGGTGCAAATCTATTTCTATATGTGAACCACACCGTCTTGCATATTCTTGTACTGTTGGGAACTCATCCAAATTCAAATCAAATTCACATAAAAGAATATTTTCCTTTGGAAGCCCGATTTCAGTCATAAACTTTTTAGAACGCTCTGGTATTTTAAGTTTTTCTACCGCTTCCGGATTAGCCTGAATTAAATTCTCATGCCCGAATGTTTTTAATGTTTGTTCAAACGGATCCCACATTTTTATGGTCCTTTAAGTTTGTTAGAAGTTAGTATTTAAACAACCAACCGTTAAAAAGTTTATCAATTGCTTCCATCCATTCTGCTTTACCCTGTCCTCTGGTGGCTGGATCAGCATAGTTAAAACTCCAAGAAACAGACGCTTGTGGATATGTTTTCCTGATATATTCGGAGCAAAATCCACCGGGGTTATTACAAGGTTCTAGTTCAGAATATACTTGTGTTACTCGAGAAGGTGGTATATTCATCGTTTCAAGCGCACGGCCAGCAATTCTTTCTGCATGACCACCACCAGGAACACCTCTTGAACTAGTAGCAACAATAGTTCTTAGTGAACCACTATCATCTTTATATTCAAAAACAGCTATATTCCTACCCCCTCTCATATTATTACTTATACGAACCGCTTGTGCTTGTTTACTAAGTTGCGTAGAACCATAAGGCACCTTCCCTTGAACTTTCGGGATCGCATTAAGCAGCCCCGTCGCCATAAATGCTACAAGAAATGCTCCACCCGAAATAGCTTGCAATATTCGCATAGCTTTACTATCAGGAACCCATCCCATTTCTGCAAGTCCTATATAGATGCTGGTTGTTAATAATATTACACCTGTAATCTTGGTTACAGCCCATGTCAATGCAGCAATCTTGGGCGCTAATTCCATACCACGGATCATCATACTGATTGCAAAAGTAGTTACTACATCCACTATACCACCGATAGATATCATACCACTTGGATCAACACCATTGACCGGATTTGCATGACAGTACAAATACTTATGCAGGCTTTGGGGATCGTAATTATTCCCCGCAAAATCGTCGGCGCGGTTGAATCTGCCATTGAGCGGGTCATAATACCTCGACCGCAAATTATACTGCTGAAGGTCTGTATCAAAATACTCACCTGTATAAAGCAGATTAGTACCCAAATTACCGCTATGGCCG
>JAFGPS010000130.1 GCA_016936075.1 Sedimentisphaerales bacterium
AACCGCAAACATAGCAAGAAGTAAAAGTTCCAAATTAATTCTGTATTTTCCTCTTGCCGCACCCCAGAAAGGTTTTCCATCAACAACGTTAAATTCAATCAGAATTTTTTCACCTTCGGTATAAATTTCATCAAGCTCCATTTTCCCGGTAAGCGAATTTGTTATCTGGACACGATTATCCTTATATTCGCCGGACAATATTTCGACAGTGATATTTTGACTTCCCGTCTTAATTATCAGACTCTGCCTGAGACTGGAATTATTGACGGAGATAATTTTCGCCTTCGCAAGATGAGACTGCTCATCAGCACTGCCCTCGAATCCGCTTGGGATAAAATAAAGCACGATAGAAAGAATCGAAAACAGAACAACTAAATGAACATCCTTTTTTTGTTTGCGCCATGTGTCCATATAAAGTTCAATTATTTAACTCTACACCAATCACTTTCGCAATTCTCTTCGGGATTTCGGTATTGTCGTAAAAACCGTTGAAAAGTTCACTGCCTTTACCAATCGCATGAATTTCTATAGGAGCTCCAGTATGAGCATAGCTTGTCCAGGCTATACCTGCTTTATTGTTCAGTATATGGGTCAAAGTCACGCTTATGGGATTATATGTACCGTACAGTAACTTATCCTGCTCTGAAAATCCACTTACATTAAGACGTACGTGTTTTTCCTTTGACATACTCTTATCGTAAGCATCCTCAAGAAGTTTTTTCTCGTAGTCACTGAGTTTGTCATATACCAGCCCGAAAGAATCATTAATATCAACCTTAAGATTGTCAGGAATATTATCTTCGATACCCTCCCACTGACCAGATGTATATTTTGACCAGACTTCGTCATCAAAAACATCGAAACTCATCTCCTGATTTTTTAGAATTTCAAAAGCAGTGGAATATTCGGTAGAAGCAAATCCCATGGTCATACCACCGGTTTCATGATCAGCAGCAATAACAATCAATGTTTCATCCTGATGCTTTTTATAAAACTCGATAGCTTCTCCTATTGCCTTATCGAAGGCAATTGTATCAACAATCGAAGCCATTGCATCATTGGCGTGACATGCCCAGTCAATCTTTCCTCCCTCAACCATCATGAAAAAACCTTTATCATTATCGAGCAGTTCAATACCTTTTTGTGTAAGCTCTGCCAGTGACATACAAGTATTCGGCCTGTCAATTTCATAATGAAGTGCCTGCATATTCTTTTCGTCTTCATTATAAACAAGAACTCTATCGCCAGGCTTACATTTATTTAGTTGATCACGTGAAGTTATAATTTGAAAACCATTTTCTTTAGCAATTTCATAAGTATTTTCCTGAGGAACCTCATTTGTATCGGTTGAAGCACCTCTTTGTCCTCTTATCCGTCTTGGCTGAGGTTGTTTTAAAGCTCCACCTGCGAAATAATCAAAATCGCTACCTGCAAGTTGTAAACCAATATCATGATAATTATCTCTCGAAGCCTGATGGGCATAAAATACAGCAGGCGTAGCATGGTCGATTGATACACTTGTTACAATACCGACTTTCATTCCATTTGCTTTTGCAAGTTCAGCAATAGTAGTGAGTTTCTCACGACGATTCGTACTCATGCTTATAACACCGCAGGCAGTTTTCTCACCACAGGCAAGAGCGGTACCTGCAGCAGCAGAATCAGTTATAAATCTGTTAGCGGCGTATGTTGTTGCCATGCCATAAGCGGGGAAATTACTAAAGCTGAGATTTTCTGTCAATTTTGTGCCGATCTTACTATCATTATAACCCTCTGCCAAAGAGGCAAGATAAGCTTCGGCCGCATGGATTTGCACAGTAGCCATACCATCGCCAATAAAGTAAAAAACGTACTTGATTTCTTTGTTTTGCGAAGCTGAATCCGCAGCATAGGAGCTTGATATGGTAATAAAAATAATTGAAAGACAAAATAATAAAATTCTTAAATAATGCAAAAATGACCTCATATCTGTTTCCTTTAAGCTAAAATTTTCAGTTTTTGTCATTAGCTCAATTATATTTAAGTTCAGCGCAAAATCAATAAAAAACACGCAATTTGGCAAATAGAGGGAAAGACTTGACATAAATTATAATATAAATACAATAGTAACTTCATTTTATATAAGTTGCGTTACAATTTTATTAATTACAGCATGGAGAATATACATGGTCGAATTATCGAATAATTTTGATGGTATTTATAATCCTTTCGAGGCATTGAAGGAATTGCTGGAAAAAGAAAAGGCTCGTGTTTTAAAAGCGATATCTTCAAGAGGAGCATTTTCCCCAGTTGATTTAAGTGCAAAACGTCCTTTGAAAATCGGTTTTGCACCAGGCGATGGAATCGGTCCAATTGTCGCCAAAGCCGCAAGAACAATCATGGAAAATCTTCTTGCCGTCGAAATTGCCAAAGGCAAAATTATCGTGGTTGAGATACCGGATCTTACCATAGAAAAAAGAATCGAGCTTGATCTCGTTGCGCCGCCAACGTCTGTTAAGGTAATCGACCAGTGTGATGTTATTCTGAAGATGCCTCTCGAAACGCCGGACATGTCTAAATATCCGAATGTGCCCAGCGCTAACGTATGGATGCGGCAGCATATGGATCTGTTTGCATGTGTGCGCAGAATCAAAAATGATGAAATGGGTATTGACTGGACGCTTTTCCGCTGCAATTTCGGAACACCTTACCAAGATGCTAAATCCGCGGGAGTGATGGAAATTAATGGGCGGGATGAATATTCGCTGTGTTTTTGGCCGCAGGCTCGTATCGATATTGAAAGATTGACGCATCTGGCTTGTCTTAATGCAAAGGAAAAAAACAACGATTTTATCGTTCTCAATTTCAAAGACAATGTTATAAAACCTGACGCGGCCGCTCTAAACTGGGCAAAAGCCTATATAGATGAAAATTTCCCGGAGATCGATTATCTCGGCGTCAAACCGGACGATTTTTCATATACACTAACCCAGCCGGAGAAAATCAAAGCGATGAAAGGTGAAAAAACCGGAAAGACCTTCAAGCTTACAACTATGGTATGTAACAATATCGTTGGTGATATGGCCGGTGATGAAGCAGGAATGTACGTAGGAGGAATCGGAGGAGTCGGTTCAGCTAACATAAGCTTCAGCCAGGGTATGTTCGAAGCTGGAGGCGGCACCGGAGTTCGAATGATGAATGAAAACAGAGGCGGCTTCGCTTCTCCTGTAGCTGTTGTTAAAGCCACTGCTGAATTGCTCGGTTTTATCGGCTATATGGAATATCAGAAAAATATTCTGGCAGCACTCGATGAACTTACTGCGGCTAATTTAGTTCCGAACGGCGGCAGAAACGGAGTAACTTGTGAACAGGCAACTGAGTTTTTATTGCAAAAGCTTTCTAAATAATAACTTCTATGTAATAATATCGAAGCGTATAAACTGGAAAATAAAACTTTCGTTATCGTATCTTTCAGATTAATGTTATCGTTCTAAAACTATGGGCTGTATACAAATATATACGGCCCATTTATTTATAAATCTTACCAGAAGAAACCTGGACTATTTCCATATCTCGGTACTGCTGTGCCGTCATCAATATCAGGCTTAAAATTTCTCCACTCGACATGGCCATCCATAAATGCAACATTTCCACCGGCTGGTACACTATTCCTCGACAAATGACTTGTTTGGTCACTAACTCCGCTTTGGTCCCAAATACCGCCATGAACTTCAACAAATTCGCGACCATACTTCTTGCTGCTATCTGGAGTCCCCATAATCGAATCGACAACTACTTCTCTATCTGCAGGCCGTGAAGTCATGGTACTCTTAACCCATTGCTTCTTAACAGAATCTGTTGAATAGCTCACAATTTCTGGCCGGAGATCTCTTGATGAACTTGTCTGTAAAATAAAGCAATACCCTGATACAACAAAACCACTTTCATCTCTGAATCTTTTTTTGGCCGGATCCCATGTGTCGTTATTAAACTCCCAGAATAAGTCATTATACTTCTGGTGATTTTGATTGGATTCGCAATAGAACGTTTCTCTTGTCATACCGGTTGCGAGCATAAAATGAACGGTATTTATTGCAACATCCTGAAGCCAGGCTCCTGATGTGTTAGGCAAAGGAAGTTTTGTGTCGTAATCATTTCCATACATATTCAAAGCAAGTGCATGCTGGCGAACACGAGCCCCACAAGATTGCCTTCGGGCCTGTTCCCTGGCACGGGAAAGAGCAGGCATTAAAATCCCCATTAATACTGCAATAATCGCAATCACAACCAATAATTCAATTAATGTAAATCCACCGTTTTTTTTCATGTTCTAATGCCTCCATATATTATTACCTTCAGTATAAATCGCTACAGTCACAAGACTTAGCGCGAAAAATATAATAACGATTGCTTAATAACAATTCACCTTTATCCAAATTCTCAAAAGGTAAGCAGAAAAATATATGAATATTTTATTTTGACTCTTCAGTGATATGAAAAGCGTGTTCAGGCATTGTTCCTTTCAAGTAAGGCAACTTAAAAAAATACAATAATAGATTTACTAATTGAATATTTATTTAATCCACAGGTTATTAATTAAAACTATATTGTATAAATACACTCTTTTAAATACTACTTAATATTTCATGAAAAGTTCGTATTTAACAAAAAAAAGGAAAAAGCTCGATAGAATGAGATTTTTGCTTTTATTAAATACTCTCCAGGTACATAAAAGAAGATTTTACATTAGTAATTGAAGAAATTATGGCAATTCTGCGACTCTCGGCCAACCGTCTTCCCAAGCCATTGTTGAGATATTCAACATGGAACTTCCCCTGTTTGGAATCGAATATGCGTGAAAGACAAGATAGTCAGAATCCTTTTCCTGCAGAACAGCCGGATGTCCTGGACCGGCCCAATTAACCGCATTTTCTTTTGTCTGTATTACAATCGAGCCGCCTCCCTCTAACATCGCTTTGTCTTCTTTATCAAAATAAGGACCAGCAACTTCTCTTGAGCGGCCGACACGAACATTGTAAGTACTTCTTACACCGCGACAACAGAAATCAAAAGAAACGAACAGATACCAGTATTTGCCGTGTTTAATAATAAATGGCGCCTCAACCGCACCTTCACTTGGAGGAGTTTGATGTGCCCCTGACCGTTCACGTTCGCAAAGCGAATATAGAGTTGTATCTTCGCTCAAGAGCTTTCCAGTTTCCGGGTCGATACGTCTCATTTTAATTCCGCTCCAGAAACTTCCCCAGCAAAGCCATATTTTATTTTTATTTTCGATTACAATATTGCCATCAATCGCGTTCCAGTCTGTCTCGCCGGAAGTGGAACGAACCACAAGCCCCTGATCTTCCCATTTGTAATCGGGACTATTTGGATCAAGTGTTTTGTTGGTCGCAAGTCCTATCGCAGAATCATTCACACCAAAACTTGAGACTGAATAATACAAATGATACTTGCCATTGAAATATGAAATATCGGGTGCCCACGCATCACGTGATCGAGGTATTTCCTGTCGTGTCCATTCCGGCATACTGCTAAATACGCATCCGATTTCTTTCCAGTTATGCAGGTCCTTTGATACCTTGATAGGAATTATGCCTCCCCTTCCTCTACCTGTCGAGAATATGTAATAAGTATTACCTTCGCGCATGATAACCGGATCATGCACACCCAACTGGCCATGAAGTTCCAGCATTTCAGGATTAGTAATTGGTTTTATTGTACTGCAACCTGATATCACGAATATTGTAATGAAAGAAATAATAGTGACACAAAAAACAGCATGTGTTTTATTAGCAACCATGAAAACTACTCCTTTATATTGCTGCAAATTAGTTATATTACTTTTCAACCGGAACACGCAAAATAGTAAAAGAATACGGAGCAAAATCAAACGAGAAACTCGGACTGCTCAACGCAATTGTATTTTCTGCCGGGTAGATATTTTTCGGGTCCTTAATTGAATTTTCATTAGTTAAACTGCTTGAGTTCAAAGTAATTACTTCCATCTGCGGCCCAGCTTTTGTAATGCCCTGCAATTCTATGTTGGTCTTAATAGCTTTAGCAGAAACATTGGTAACCTTAATAATGACTTCATCTTTTTCATTATCAAAAGTACTGCTGACTGACAATGCTTTAGTTTTATCATTTAGATTCGGCGCATCATTAACATGCGCTTTAAGCAGATTCGTACCAGGATTTAAACTGAAAAGTTTTTGCACGTAATAATTAGCGGAACCATATACATTAAGATTGTCAAACCAAATCATGTCCGGCCGCCATTGCCAGGCTTCTTCGTGACCGAATAAAGGAGCATAGCAGGTCATTCTAACCAAATCCGCGTTACGTTCCATGCCGGTAATAAAAGCCGCTTCATATAATGCGCACTTCCAGTTGTTACGGTTATCAGGATTCGCGACACCGCCACTTTGTGCGGCGTATTCTCCTACAAACAATTTCGGGCCTTTGCGATCATATTCATCATAAAAGCCTGTATTTTCGATAAACCATTCGGGCCTTCTATAAAAATGCTCGTCAACATATTCCGGCCGGAGTTCACGCCACTGGGACCAGAGATATTCAATTTCAGCCTGGCCGTTCGGGAAAATTGTCGCGTCAGAACCAGTCGCCGCTATTAGCTGAATATATGGATATCCGTCTTTAATAGCTTCTGCAAAAAATTTGTAGCGTTCGATATATTGCGAACCCCACTGCTCGTTGCCTATTCCAATCATCTTCATATTGAAAGACTCAGGATGTCCCATGTCGGCTCTAATCTTTCCCCATTTGCTATTGGCTGGAGCATTTGCAAATTCGATTAAATCGATAGCATCCTGAACATACGGGCCAAGTTCATCCATCGGTACTAATTCACATGTATTGAACTGACAAGCCATGCCGCAGTTTATAATAGGCATTGGCTCGGCTCCTATTTGTTCGCAAAGCATAAAATATTCGAAGAAGCCCAGGCCGAAAGACTGATAATAATCCGGCGTAAGACGATGCCCGAACTCTGTGTTCCAGCGGCCAATAATTGTTTGCCTCTGGTTTATGTCACCTATTGTATTCTTCCACTGGTAACGATTTCCCAGGTCACGGCCTTCTACAATACAGCCTCCGGGAAATCTCAAAAAGCCCGGCTTCATATCCGCCAGCATCTGTACCAAATCTATCCGCAATCCAGGGACATCTCTGCCCATAAGTTTCACCGCACTTTCCTTCGGGAAAAGTGAAACCATATCTACATCAAGAAGACCGACTTTTGTTCCTAAAAGATTGAATGTCGCTTTTGCGTCTGTTTCGGTTGGTACAATTTCAGCACTATAATGTTTCCAGCCCTTTGTAACGTTATCTATAGCCGCCTGACCGATAACTTTACCATCTGATGATATAAGTTCAATTTTAAACGACATAACTTCCATCGGTGCATTTGCATAAATTGAAAATAAATATGTTTCACCTTTTCGCAATCCCATACCCCGGAACCCCTCATTGTTTATACCGAATCCATTTGAGCCTGGGTCTCTTACTTCAATATGCATATAATGAGGATTAGCTTTTTCAAAAGGTTCTTCAGTTCGAATCGATAAACTGCCGCGAGATTCTCCCGGAGCCAGTCGAGTCCAACCCATAACCGCACTTTCAGGAAATTCGAATCCGCGATTTTTAACTAACTCGGAGTACAATCCTCCATCGGCACCGAAGTTTATATCCTCGAAAAATATACCGTACATAGTCTTGCTGATAGGAGCAGCATTGGAATTAGTATTAATAGTTATTTTTGTCTGAGCGTGAACAACTGATATTCCTGTAAAAAAAATACTGATAAATAATACCGACTTGATTTTCATAAAATTTTTATCGAACATAATATGCTCCTGTGACAAATGGTATTTCGTTGCCGGTTCTTTTATAGATAGTTGTATTATACAATAACTAAAAAAAATCGAAAGAAACTTTTACTGATGAAAAGTATATGCAAAACATAGCCTTGAAATTGGAATTCCTTGACTTATCAAGTAAAATTTCATAAGATTAATGGAGTCATATTGAGTGATTCGATGAAAATTACAGTTCTCAACCATTTAAATAGGGTATAGCGTATAGGGTTTAGAACAATATACCCTAAACCCTACCTCCAAACAGATCATTTAATTATAAAAGGTGCAAAATGAGATTTAAGGCTTTAGTATTCCTTATTATGCTATCTAACATCACTCGTGCCGGTACATATCATCAGGCAATCGATTATGTTTTCCCCCTGCCGGACAGTAAATTGCTTCCTGTTAAAACTACTGTCATTTTGAAACTGGATGAATCTTATAACGAACAAATAACTGACCTGAACGATTTGATTGTAGTAAAAGATGCGGGGGTAGTATGTGATGCCAACACATTTTTCGCCACGGACGATAGAACTATTATATTAAAACCAAATAAAGATTTTCAAAGAGGAAAAACGATTAATGTCACCATTGAACTCAGCCAGTTCGGATTTGATGATTTTCAATACGACTTTACCATAGCCAAGAGTTCGGATAATGATTTGGACTGGGTCAATTATACGAACATGGCGGCGAACTCGTCAACAAGCGATGTATCAGGAAGCATCACACAGGAAGTGTCACCCGTACGTCTTATTAATGGTGTCGCAGTACCGAGCGATTTTCCAAATATTAGTGTGAATATATCAGGAGAAACTGCACCCGGACGAATCTTTATCCCTGCGACCAAATGGATTATCATTTGCAACAATGACGGGACTCCTTATTTTTACAGGAAATTTGATGATGGTCATACCAAGATGAGGTTCGAGCCGCATCCTACGGGTGTTCTGTCGTTCCATAACTATGAAGTTTACGATACGATAATGGACCAGAATTTTGTAGAGATCGATACGATAGTTCCCGGACATGGTTATCTGCCGGACGATCATGAACTTCAGATTCTTGAGAATGGACATATGCTGCTTGTAGCTCGAGATGACGTGCGCATCGATATGAGCGAGATTGTATCCGGGGGTAATCCAAATGCTCTGGTCGAGGCACATCACGTTCAGGAACTGGACCAGAATCACAATGTTATTTTCGAATGGCGTAATTGGGATCACCTGGATATTCGTGATACAGAGGTTTCAATACGCGGCGGTTTTGTTGATTTTGTGCATACCAACTCCATCGCCGTGGATTATGACGGCAATTTGATAATCTCTCCGCGTGAATACAACATGGTCATAAAAATTGATCGAGTCACCGGCGAAACAATATGGAAACTCGGTGGGAAAAAAAGTGACTTCGTTTTTATTAATGAAGATATCGAATTTTCTCGCATCCACGATGTACGTCCGATTCCGGGCGAACCGAATCAATATACATTATATGACAACGGACGTGCTCGTGCTAATGGAAAACAGTTCTCCCGGGCGGTACAATATAAACTGGATACGGACCCGAATGTAATGACCGCCGAAAAGGTCTGGGAATATCGCCATACGCCTGATTTATTTTCAGCATATTGCGGAAGTTGTCAGCCTCTTGCCAATGGTAACAGGTTAATCGGTTGGGCTGGAAATGATTACTTTACCGAAGTCGATCCCAACGGGGAGCTTGTCTACGAAATGCATGTTCAAGGTTTCAGTTGTTCACGTGTTCGCCGTTATGAATGGGACGGAATGATGCAACAACCATACCTTACCCTGGAAAATATGGGCTCTGTCGTTCGACTCATATTTAACAAGTTTGGCGATCCGAATGTTGCTCATTACAATATTTACTTTGGTGAAAGTGCAAATTCACTTGCTCTTTTTGATAGTACGGAACAGACCTATTATGATATTAACGCGAGTTCACTGGGTGACGGCGCACAATATTTTTTCTTAGTGGCAGCAGTTGATACTAACGGCGTAGAAAGTAATTGTTCACAATTGGAGACCGCCCTTATACGTGTGGTTGCGCCTGGAGAAAATGCCGTGTACAATGGTGATTTTCAGTCACTTGAAGGTTGGAGCCTGCAAACCAGTGACGACGCCAATGCTGCGGGACAGGTCAATAGTAACGGTTTTTATCAAATCAATATTTCGCAGGGAGGCACCAGTTTCCAGAGTGTTCAACTAAAGCAGGACTATCTTTTAGTCATGCAAAACAAGGACTATGTGTTCAGTTTCGATGCTTATGCAACAGCCAATAGAGTGATTAGCGCAAAAATAGAATCCGCAGATTCAATACAAACAAACTATGGAAAAATTGGGTACACAGGGATATCTACAGAGCTTAAGCATTACGAATTCGAATTTACCATGAATTATGCAACAGATTCAGAATCGCGTATCGTATTTAATTGTGGTTCCCAGGAAGGTGATGTGTTTATCGATAATGTGTCACTGGTTTATAACAATGTGGATAATACATTAACACCTTTACCATCTCCATGGCAAAGTCAGGATATAGGTCAGCCATCTTTAGCTGGTGGAGCAGGAATGCATGATAATACATTTGTCATCCGGGCATCCGGCAGCGATATCTGGAATCAAAGTGATGCTTTTCACTATGTTTATCGTCAGGTAACAGGTGACGCAGAAATTATCGCGCGAGTTTACAGCTTGCAAGAGAGCGATCCTTGGGCGAAAGCAGGTGTGATGATGCGAAATTCATTGGCGCCAGCTTCCAGGCATGCAATGATGATTATGTCTGCTAATAATGGTGCTTCCTTCCAAAGTAGAATACAGGACGGCGGCAGTTCAACACATATGGTTGGAAGTCAAACATCTGCCCCACATTGGGTTCGACTTGTAAGGAAAAACAATCTTTTTACCAGTTATGAATCAACCGATGGCGTAGTCTGGGAACTTGTTGGCTCTGAAGCCATAGATATGGATAACACGATTTTTATTGGCCTGCCAGTAACGTCCCACAATGATGGAGTTATCTGCGAAGCACAGCTTGACAATATACAGATATTATCAGAATAGGGGATTTATGAGAATACGCCTGAGGGGACTCGAACCTCTAACCTTCGGTTCCGTAGCCCTTTTCTCAGGCTATAAAGCCTTGTAAAACAATATGTTACAACGCATTTTTAGGGTCAAAATAAGGTTCACAACTGTATAACAAGTTACTGAGTAAACAAAAACAAGTCACCATCATGTGACGACTGACCCACTCAGTGACCCACTTTTTGACCTTCCTTACCTGCATAGCATAACAAATCTAAAAAAATTGATCAATAAAAGAGGAGAAGGCCATCAATCCGTTGATCAAATATGTATGGAGGTAATAGTACAACAAGTCCTCGTTGTCGGTCAGTTTTTCAGATTACTAAAATATTCTTGTTTTCATATTTGTACCAAGTGTTCTTTTGGCTTTTTAAGGCATACTATCTCCCCAAGACAAACGGATTCAGTATACTGACAAATGTCTCACCGGTTGAATATATTTGATGTTATTTACCTTAGTTGGTGCTTTGCACCAACTAAGGAGGTTTATCG
>JAFGPS010000131.1 GCA_016936075.1 Sedimentisphaerales bacterium
AGCATTAACATACCGCCGTTGAGTAGAAGAATCAGATCCGGGAATTTCTGATGCAAATGCCAAAGGGCTTCGTCGCTGAAATCTCCATCAATGGCTATATCCATATGAGACAAATTTTCGAAGCGTTCAAGATAACGTAGTCCTTCATCTGTGATATTGCCTCCGCTGATATAACCACGTTTGTTGCTATCGTATTCTCTGCGAACGATGAGGGATCGCAGGTTTTTCATATCGGCCAGGTGCTTGAGGCCTTCGTCGGTTATGCGCGAACCACCGATTGAGATTCTTTCGAGTTTAGTCAGGCCGCTCAGGTATGCCAGCCCATCATCGGAATATTCACGCTCGCCCAGTTGCAGATCAGTAAGTTGCTTCAGATTCGAAAGGCATCTCAAATCTTCATCGTGGAATTTTTCTGATGAATCTTTTAAGCCTAACATTAATGTTGTTAGATTCGTCAGTGTGGGGATATTCAGAACAGCGTCGCCTTTCTTTATAAACTGAGCTCTCAAATACGTTAGATTAGGCATTTCTTTGAGGTTATTGATACCTGAGACACTCAGATTCGGAGTTCTGATATTTAACCATTCAAGCTTTTTGAGATTTGTCAGCTTGGCCAAGCCCTTATCAGTTATATTCAGGCAATCCCATATTTCAAGCTTCTTCAGATTGCTCAGTTTGGCTATGTGTTCCATACCGGCATCCGTAATAGAAACGCTGTTGATTACGAGATCTTCAAGTTTGCGGCACTTGGCAAGCGATTCCAGCCCTTTATCTCCATAAGATTTCGAGTCCTTGTTATTATTTACAATGCAGAGTTGTTTCAGATTCGATAGTTCACCTAATTGAATCATACCTTCGTCTGTAATATTCTGACTTGTTGTGGACGAATCGAGTATTTCAAGTGTCTTAATTTGTTTGAGATAAGCACAGCCCTTATCAGTTAGATGGAGGCCGGGGAACTTAAGAATTTTCAGCGAACGCATATTTGTTAAATGAGCAAGGCCTTCGTCTGTCGGGTCACCTCGTGAATCAAGAATTAGTTCCTCAAGATTTGGTATCTTGGCGATTTGAGCAAGTCCTTCATTGGAAATGAAACACTGAGCTTTACTGAAATTTAATGTTTTCAAAGATTTGAGTCCAGTAAGATGAACCATGCCATGATCACCAAAATTTGGGCTTCTTAGATGCAGGTATTGCAAGTGAGGCAAATTGCGAATATGGATCAGGCCTTCATCGCCCATAAGATCCCCTATGAGTATAAGTCCCTCCAGTGAAGTTAATTTGCTTACATGCTGCAAACCGGCATCGGTGACCTGGCTGGGACCATAGACCCACAGAAATTTAAGAGAGGTTAACTGGCCTACGTAAGCCATTCCTCTATCCGTTATTTGGGTACTTGTTTCAAGTTGTTCCAGCGACTTAAGAGCGGTAATGTATTTCATACCGACATCGGTGACTTCTGTGAAGCATAACTGGAGAGCTTTCAAACCTGTCAGGCGGGCGATATGCGGCATGATGGAGTTGCCTACACCAGTGTTTATCCCAATTGGATCTAGTGGATTTGGTCCTGCCATAACACAATATAGGTCATCCGGCTGAAGTTTATCCAGGCCGGACAGGTTCGCAGTGGTGGGATCAATTGAAAGTGTTACTTGTGCGTTCGATGGTACGCTTATATCACCCTGCGCCTCGCCTATGTATTCAAGATTTTGCATGAACGACCTTGGAACTCCCGCACCGGGATCATCGCTCGGCATACGAATACAATAAGTCCCCAGTGAATGGTCTTTGGGAAAATGTATAATACGTTCTTTAGGTAATGTTTCGAGTTGTTGTATTTTGGCGGATTCTTCAGAAGTCGTTGTTTCTGATGGCTTCGCCGGTTCGACAGGTTTATCCTGTTGAATTGTTTCTGCCGGTTGAGGAGGTATGTTTGATTCTGCTTTTTCGGTTTGAGCATTCCGAATCAGTTCATAAGGACTAAGTGTATTATTTGTATTGTTCGTGAATAAAGGAAAATCAGTTCCTTTATCAGTTTCAATAGACTTTTCAGCTCTTGCCATAGGCAGGAAAATAAAAGCCGCGATGATAATCATCAGCGTATCGGTTAATCCCAGTTTTGTGTTAGTAGGAAAAGGTCTGCTTGTTATATGTTTTATTCTGGCGATTAAAGCTTTCTTCGATTCCGCTACACCAATTAAGCGTAAACTTAAGACAGCAGAGCCAAAATTGTATCTTGAGATATTGAGCAGTGTTTTTGGGTACTCTTCCGCCTGCTGCCCCATAGCAACCAGTACCATCTCATCTACAGCCTGCTCCCTGACATTTCGAATAACAATATTTGCAATCCATAGCAGGGGATTATATATATATATGATTTGAAGGATCGCCTGAAGCAGATTTACCCATAAATCGTGTCGCTTGATATGAGCCATTTCGTGCAGCAGTATTGCATGAAGGTCATTTGAACTTATTTTTTCTATTAACTTTTTCGGAATTAGAATAGTTGGTTTGAACAAACCGCAAACAGATGGACTCAAAGCAGTTGGAGATAACCTCAATGAAATTTTTTGTCTTATTCCTATTTTTCCACAAGCTTGTTCCAGTATGTTTACCAACGAATCATTTGCCTGTTGAGATTGCATTATCAATCGCCTTACAACAAATGTCTTTTGAATCAGCAATATTACCATAATACCTACGAAGGTAAGCCAGCCGAGAAAAACACTTCCCTGCCAAGATAATGATATTTCCTGTGTTTTGGGCTCAGCATGAAAAGCTGAATCATTATTCTCAAAATAAAATAGTGATGTCGCTCTACCTGTGCTTATATGTGTTTGTGGATAGCGATACTCATATGGTGAAATTGTATTATAATTATTATCGGCGGTGGAAGAAGTTTCAGAAAAATATAATGGACGATTCATTTTTTGACCGAACCAGTAGGATGGGCTTGTAGGAAGTGATAATGTCGGAAAAAGCATAAGTTTAACCAGTACTATCATCCATATCCAGTATCTGAATACCGCTCTTATCCTGTTTCGAAGAAACGTGTCAAGTGCTAAAAGGATAATAATCAATACACTTGACTGTATGAGCATAGGTATTGCAAAATCGACAAAAGTTTTTCCCACTGAGTTAATTTGTTCTAATAAAGCATTCATATTTTACCTCCACTGTTTATACAGACCTAAGACCTTAGACAAAAGACATAAGACAAAAGACTTGTGTCTGAGGTCTTAGGTCTTTAGTCTTATTTCTTTGAAGATGGTTTGCCGCGTTTCCTGTTTTTGATTAGCTGTTCCAGTTCTTTATACTCATTTTCTGAAAGTTCATCGTTCTCAATCAGGAACTGCATCATAGGAGTCAGAGTTCCGTCAAAGGCTCTTTTGAGAGTTTTCATAATCTCGCCTTTTTGTGCCTGTGGTTCTGAAAGCACTGAGCTGTAAAGGTAGAGGTTCCGAATTTTCTTTGTTTTGAGCAATCCTTTTTTAACCATTCGATCCATCATGGTTTTTACTGTAGTGTATGCCCAGCCCTTTTCTTTTTGCAGTGCCTCCTGCACAGTCGGAGCCGCACACGGCTGCCTGTCCCATACGATTCTCATAATTGCCCATTCGCTGTCGAAAAGTTCGATGTTTTTCTTTGCCATAGTAAACTCCTTAATCTCTATCTAAGTACATAATGCTCTACTTAAGTAGATATTGCAAGGAAAAAAGTTGTATTTTTAAAAATATTTTTTTGTTTTATTATAACTTCTTGAGGAATAAATATTTAGCGTTTTGTGAAATAAACGTTTTTCTCAATTGTTTTATTGCGGCTTTCTTTCATAATGTTAAAATAATGTCTTAATCAGCTTCGAGAGTAAAAGTAGAAGTGGATAAAACAGAAAGCGAAAATATATAAGTTAATTATTGGGAAAGTGAGATTATGAAAGCAAGATTATTCTTTTTGTTGTTTGTAACAGCGTTTCTTTCTGTTTATTGCCTAGCGCAGGAAAAGGTCGTACCAGAACCGGTTTTAGAAGGTTTTCGTCAACAGATGAAGCAAATAGACACCTTAAAAGCCAACTATACTGTCATTTCAATAGCCGGACAATCACGAAGAAAGCTTCAAAATAAAGTATCATATGTTAAAAGCGGCGACAAATACAGTATGTCAGAGTTTGTATTTGAAAACGATGAGCAAATAGGTGAAAAAAGAACTGTATATGATGGGATTAATGTAAAGCAATATGATTACAATGAAAAAGAGAACATAAATTATGGCTCATTACATAACAAAAATATGCATGATGTTCTGATTACAAGTAATGATATTCGACGTCTTGTTGCCGGTTTTGGTTATATTAAAAAACAGTATGACGAAAATATTATCAACCAGGTATTTAAAAACATGGGGACGGAGTCGGTTGATGGTCATGATTGTAAAAAAATTGTAATAATTTCACCTTATCTACCTGGACAGAAAGCGCATACTTATTTATGGATTGAGGTACAGGATGAAAAGTATTATCTTCTGAAAGAAGCATGTCTTATTGAAGATGATTCAAATCAATTGCTTTATCAAAGAAAGTATGTTTTTGATTATTCGGATGCTTATCCACTTCCGAGGGAAATACATTACGAGCGATTTGAAATTGACAGTGATGGGAACAGAAAACCTTCATATGAACTGAATGCGACTATTGAAAATTTCGAAATAAATGTCCCTGTAGAAGATAGTGAATTTGTATATTTATTTCCTGAAGGAACAATAGTAGATACTACATCAGTTTCCATTGATCCTGAAGAAATTGAAGATCCAAACTGGACTGGTACAACAAAACCAAACAAGAATGTTATCGAAGCGAATCAGCCTGTACTGGAAGAGATAAAAGAATTTCATTACGATGTTGATAGTGGAGTAATATTCCTCCCTGTCCATATTCATGGAAAAGAGTATTCTTTTCTTTTGGACACAGGTTCTTCGAATACTATATTCGATTCTTCAATAAAAGATTTACTTGGCGAACCTAAGCGAATTACAAGAGGAAGCACGCCGGCGAATCCAACAATAATGCAACTATTTGAATCTCCTGAAGTACAAGTTGGGCCTTATAAACTTCCGAAAGGCTCCGAAGTAATATGTTTGGACTTAAGTACTCCAAGTATGGCTATCGGAAAACAAGTTGACGGCGTGCTTGGGATGGATTTTCTTAAACAACATGTAATTCAAATCGATTTTGATGAAAATATAATTTCGTTTCTCGGGCAAAATGAAGCAGACTTCCCCGGTTATGAGCAGCAACTGGATATAAGTTATAATTCTAAGGGATTGCCTCAGTTAAAAGGTCGGCTTTTAGATGATATTGAAACAAAATTTATTATTGATAGCGGTTATAATTCTACTGGTGGCTTAGATAGTGAAATATTTGATAAGCTGATTAAAAGCGAAAATATAAAAACTTCAGAAAGCATAAGTGTTACTGCAGGAGGTATTCAGAAATCAAGAGAGGCTCGTATTAACCAGCTTTTCATTGGATCTTATGAGTATAAAGACTTGATATTTACAGAAGAAAATACCGGGATTCTCGGAATTTCATTTCTGGCTCGGCATGCAGTGATTTTGGATTTTCCCAATAAAAAAATATACTTAAAAAAAGGTAGTCAATTTAATAAAAAAGATGAATTGGATATGACTGGATTGGCATTATTACGAAATTCAAGCGGCTTAGGAGTTCATACTGTTTTCCAGTCAAGTCCTGCGGAAAAAGCTGGTATAAAAACCGGCGATATTATAGTACGAATCGAAGGTAAAGATGTTGATGAATACAGTTATAAACAGCTCAAAAAACTCTTTCATTCGGGAGATGGAAACGAACTCAAAATGACAATTAAACGCGAAAGTGAACTAAAAGAGATAACTATAGTACTTGAAAGGGAAATATAAGTTATTCAAGCATTTGTGTTACTTCGCTGATTTTGGATTTCGAAAGCATGTTTTCAGCGATGGACTCTGCTTTGGCTATATCTATTTTGGAAATAGCCTGTTGTATTCGCGGCAGGAAGCGAGGATCCATGCTTAAAATTCTGACTCCGATTCCGAGCAGGAATGGGATGTATTTTTCCTCGTGTGCCATATCGCCGCATATTGATATCGGTCTGTTGTTTTTGTTGGCTGATTGAACGACTTTTTTCAATGCCCGCAATACAGAAGGGTGATGAGGGACATAAGACGCCGCGATGTTTTCGTTTGTCCTGTCAATGCCTATCATAAACTGGATAAAATCATTTGTACCAACGGAAAAGAATTCTGCTTCTTTTGCAAACTCATCCATTAAATCAACTATACATGGCAACTCGACCATGATACCGAGTTTTGGTTTACTGTTATGTTCGATATTCTTTTTACCAAGTTCGTCTATGCACTCGTGAACGATATTACGCGCGGCACAGAATTCATCTATCGAGGATACCATTGGGAACATTATTCGTAAATCCGCGTTCACACCGGCTCTCAGCATTGCACGAATCTGCTCAGAGAAAACGGATTTATTCTGAAGTGAAAAGCGAATCGAACGCAAACCCATCGCTGGGTTCTGCTCTTTTGTTTCACCATAGTAGGAAAGGATTTTATCGCCGCCAATATCGAGTGTTCTTAAAGTTACCGGCCTGCCTTCTACTAACTGGACAAGCTTGCTGTAAGTCATAAATTGCTCTGTTTCCGTAGGGAGGTTCCTTCTTATCATAAAAGGAAATTCAGAGCGGTACAGGCCAACACCTTCGCAACGTAATTCACATGCGACTTTCAAATCTGCGAGTAGATTTATATTGGCGAAAAGATGCACTTGCGTTCCGTCCAGCGTATTAGTAACAGGTTTCATTGTGAGTTTTTGCTGGTCAAGAGTTTGTTTTGCCTTCTGCTGCTGCTCGAAACGCTCTAATATTTCATCGGACGGATCTACGTACAGATTACCGATTTCTGCGTCGATTAGAACCGGGATTTCATCAGGGACATCCAGTAGGCCATAATTATTGCAGACAATCATTGGAATACGCAGGGAACTGGCGAGAATAGATAAATGAGATGTAACTGTGCCTCCAACGAGAATTATTCCTGTTGCTCCTTCAGAAGATAGTATAAGCAAATCGGAAGGATATAGTTCCCTGGTAATTATGATTTTACCTTTTACTTTTACTGCTTCTTCGGATTCGCAAAGGAGATTGTTTATCAACCTTACTATGAGGTCTTCAATGTCCTGGATTTTCTCCTGCATGTATGTACTATTACTTGTTGCGAAGCTCTCAATATAACCTTTAGCAATTTTAAGAATAGCATCTGGTGGATTAAGATCATTTTTTATGAGTTCTTCTACGCCGCCAATAAAATATTTGTCCTGAAGTATTACAAGATGTGCAGCGAAAATCAGCGAAGCTGAATCGGAAAGTTTCTGGCCTACCTTTTCCTGAAGTTTTTCAAGCTGCGAAGATGTTTTATTGATAGCTTCATGAAAATCATCAAGAGTATATTTGTCATCGAACTGATGATGCAGCATTGCGGTAAGGTTTTTTTTCTTATCAGTAACTATTGAGGGAGCATAGGCAAAACCTTCGGACGCAATTTTTCCTCTGACGAATTTAAGCTCTTCCGGCAACACATCGATAGTTTTTTCTCTTTCCGTTACAGGCTCGTGCATAGCCATAAGGAAACGCGCGTTTTCAATTATATCCGCCAATTGCGAAGCGGCGGCTACCAAAGCCGTAATGTCAGATTCGCTAAATGACTTTTCTTTTTCACGTTGAAGAGTTAACACTCCAATTTTAGAAATGCCTCGTGCTATGGGAACAGCAAGAAAACAATCATATCTTTCTTCATGAATACCCGGGAAAAATTTGTAATTAGGATTATGTGCGGCGTCTGTTTCGCACACTGGGCGCATCTCTTTTAATGCAAGACCCGTTAAACCCTGGCCATACTTGAGTTTGACATAACCGATGGATTCTGGATTTAGACCGTGAGTGGCGTTCAGGACAAGCTCATTTGTTTCGGTATTGTAAAGATAAATCGAACATACATCCGAATCCGTATGAGAGGCAACCATTTCAACGGTTTTTTTCAATAAGCCCTCTATGCCTGTACCTTCCCTGAAAAGATTATTCAGCTCGCTGATTTCATATAATAATTTCTTATTGTCCATGTTCTGCCTTATTTCATTTTTTCAAATTATATTAAGCGGCTTGTGCCTTAAAAATAGCTACGAAATCTTTAGCTCCGAGTTCATACAGGCCGTTTACAATCATATCCGCCGCGGTTAGTTCATCACGTCTTCTTGTTGTTGTAAGGGCAACAACAAGCATTTTTGCGGCTATTGCGGCTTCCAATCCTGCTAATGAATCTTCGATTACTACACAATTCTCCGGTTCTAAAGAAAGATTTTTCGCGGCTAATAAAAACGTATCAGGTGCCGGCTTGCCTCTTGTGACATCTTTCATTGAGACAATTGTTTTGAAATGTTTCTCGATTTTCAGATGCTCCATAACAAAATCAAGGTTTTCCTTCGGAGTAGATGAACCGATCGCCAGCAGGAAACCTTCTGCCTTCAATTCGTTAAAAAGATTCTCGGCTCCATCCGCTAATTTTATCGTATCAGCGAAAATCTCACGATAACGCTGTTCTTTCCAGTCTGAAAGCTCATCTATTCGTTCTTTTGAAAGTTCTTTTCCTTCCAGGATCGGGAGTATCTGGTAGTTCTGCATTCCAAAGGTATCATGAAAAAACTCATCGCTCATTTTATTATAACCTTCCTTAGCGGCCAGGTCGAACCATGACTGCTTATGAGCCGCCGCGGAATCTATCAAAACCCCATCCAAATCAAAAATTACACCCTTTCCTGTACCTGCTTTTACCATATTAAATACCTTATATTTATAAACTTTTTTACTTTAATCGAACAAGCACGAACCATAAAATAGATTATAATTCGTTAAAACTCAATATCTTAGCCGATATAACAAAAAGTGCAAGGATGATAATTATCAGATTAAAGAAATCAGGGAATTTGATGAGAACCTAATAGTCAGGTTATAGTATGCGTAAATAACAATAGTTGTATTTCACTGTTTATTTTCTTTGATTTTTCATAGCTTAAAATTAAAACAATCAAATCTGCGGTTTTCAGGAATTTCTGAATATATTTTTGATCCTTCTTTCCAGATAAGCCCTAAAATCATTTCATTCCTGTATGAATCAAATATCACAACATAGTCTATTTTTGTTTGAAATTCAGACTGGTATTGAGTAGGTATCAAATCGCTCCAATGATCGCTGGATTTACAATGAATTCCACTCACATCTTCCAGTAGAAGTGCTGTTGTAAAATCGTTTTCTTTGTACTTGACAAGTTTTGATAGTTTTTGTTCTATTGACCTTCGGAATCTCTCTTTTCTTTTCCATATATCTTTATCAGGGGACATTGGAATTCTAACTACTTTACCGTTTAGTTTTGAACTTGAGCCACCACATTCTAACCATATTTTTTGTTTGTTATAAAATAGTGAACACTGTTCACGAATATTAAGATTCTTAGCAATATTTGGAATCCAGCCCTCCATTTCTTTAATTAAACAATTCCTTATTCTTTTACTTGCCTTTACAATAAAATCTTGAGGAATAGAAATTTTGAAATAACGATCTTTCGGTAATTTCCCTTCACACCTCTTATTAATTTCCTTCACGATATCATATGATTGATTAACATATGCAATCTGCTCTTCATAAGCCTCTATAATAGTATGCTCAACAGCGATTTTGGGAGATTGCTCTTTTTTATCCGTTGGTTCTATAATAAAATCAACATCTTGAGTTTGTCTGTTTTTCTCATCAGGTCTTTGGGATATTTCGTATTTTATCCCTTTAATTTGTTCAATAATTTGAATAAAAGCATGACAAGCATTATCTGAATTTGTTCGCGAACTGTTTAGCATTTTAAAATCTAATTTATGCGAATAATTAAAAAATATATCAGAAATATTAATTTCTTATCGAAGCAGCTTGCAGGCATTTATTATAAAGTGTTTCTGGTGCGATATCGGCGCCGTTTGGCCAGGCGATTGTTCCCCCTTCGATGGTTGCTTTTTTGAAGAAATCGAGTTCTTTTAAAGGTTCGAATACTGGACCTTTTGTTAAATATTCTTCAAAATCTACGACTCCCTTTATGCCGTCATCAAAAACAATAGTATAGCAGTAATCTGATTGATATTTAATTTCTGTAACTTCGTTCATATTCCACATTATACACCTCAATCCAGCGGAGATATTTTTTTAAGTTCTTTGCCTGCCTGTGCGAGTTCCCAATCTTCCATGAGTTCTTTATGTCTTAAATCAATCCATTCGCGTACAAGTCTAATAGCTACTCTTGATTTCAGTTCACCTTTTATGATATTTCCCTGAATATCAAAAACTGCTTTATTGCCCTGGTATTCTACATGAATGTGCAAAGGGTCATGGTCATCAAAAAACATCTTAATTATTATACCGAAAAATCTACAAATTTCAGGCATTTCATTATCCTTCCCAAAAATAACTTTTACTTATAATACCATAATTAAACATGTTTGTGAAGAAAAAGTGTTGCAGGCTACCTAAGTTTTATAAAGTAGTTTTTTAAAAATAGATTAAAGCCCGTGGATAGGGAAGATTGTTTCTTTGATTTTTTTTATGGTTTCTTCGAGTGCGGGCAGGACGGAGTTTCTTTGGGCCTGAGTTATATTTAGCCTTCTGTCACGGAATCCGCCTTGCCATTCGGTGGTTTCGAGCATTACGCCGCCTAAGCCGACATTCATGTCTTCGCCTTGGTCTTTGCCGCAGAATACTGTCCACGCCAAGGCCCATGCGCGAACTGTATTGCCTACGTGGTAACCTCCTCCTCCTGTTGCGAGAATTGGTTTGTTGAAACTTAAAAGATGAGTTATTACTTCCGCATAAGTATTATTGGTCAACTGCAAATTCCCAAGCGGGTCTCCGGCTAAAGCATCTGCGCCTAATTCGAAAACAATCACATCGGGATTATAAGATTTTATTAAAGGCAATACGACATGCTCGAACGCTTTCATATAAGCCTGGTCGTATGTTCCTACCGGCAGGGGTATATTAACGCAATAACCTTTACCTTCTCCTTCACCTATTTCATTCTCGAAGCCTGTACCAGGGAAAAGTGTTTTTGGATTCTGGTGCATTGAAATTGTCATGCAATCCGAACGGTTATAGACTGCATGTGCTACGCCGTCACCGTTATGGACATCCACATCAAGATAAAGGACTCTTTTCTTTTGTTCTGTTAATACCAAACATGCAATAGCGACATCGTTTATATAGCAAAAACCCGCAGCATGTTCAGGGAATGCGTGATGGTATCCGCCTGAAGGATTGAATGCAATATCGATTTTGCCTTCAAGTATGTTCTTAGCGCCTATAAGTGTTGCGCCTGTAGCAAGAGTTGAGTATTCATAAACGCCTTTGAATATCGGGCAGTCTTCTGTACCGATTCCCATGTTGAGAGCATCTACATCGAACTGTCCCTTGCTTGCATTTTGCAAAGCATGAAGATATCGCGCAGTATGAAACTTTTTCAGTACAACTCTATTTGCCGGAACAGGTTCTATTATGCTATGACCTGTTCCTGTTAGCAAATCCATAGATTGAAGAACATCCATTGTCCTTTTTGTACGGACTGTGTTAAAAGGATGTTGTGGTGGGTAGCTATACTTCTCAAGTTCTTCAGAATATATAAATGCAACTTTTCGAGTTGCCACTTTTACTCCTTGTATTATTCCTAAATCGTAGTATAGACAAGCCTGTCCTGAGCGAAGTCGAATGGAATGGCTTGTATTGCGAGATTATTTCTTTAATTCATAATCAATGTTATAGACTTCACCATCGAATTTCGTATTAACTTTATATCCGGAGTTATAAAATACGCTCAACATGGCTTTATTGTTTGGTAATACCTTTGCGATAAATCTTTTTACACCTCGCTTAGTTGCTACTGTGCTTATGTAGTCCAGTAGGAAAGTTCCCATTCCTCTGCTTTGCCACTCGTCCTGAACGACAAAAGCAACTTCTGCTGATTGAGTTTCAGGATCGAGGAAATACTGGGCGATAGCGACAATCTCATCATTGGAAATACCGGGTACGACACCTACAATAGCGATATCTTTCTTGTAATCGATATTTGCCAATTGCTGAACGTCACTATGTGGGAAGGCCATTGTGCCGGTCATATATCTTGTCTTTACTGACTTTTCACTAAGTGAATAAAGCATTTCGGAAAGTGCGGATTCGTCTATTGGTTTTACAGGCCTGAAGAATATCTCTGTACCGTCTCGAAGAGTGTTGTAATGTTCGAGTTCTTCAGGATAATCCACCTGGTCCCATGCAAGTTCGATTTGGTCCTGGTAAATATATTTTTGCGCCTTCGCGGCCTGGAGCAGGTCATTTCTGAATTTCGGATGTGCGATATTAATTAGTGACAAAACTCTTTCTCGTATCGTTTTACCGTGCAGGTATGCGATACCATGTTCAGTTACTACGTAATGCACGTCACCTCTTGTGGTAACGACTCCGGCTCCTTCTGTAAGATGCGGCACAATTCTGCTGACCTGGCCGTTTTTGGCAGTCGAAGGCAAGGCGATAATTGCTTTTCCGCCTCTGCTTCTTGCAGCACCGCGTATGAAATCGACCTGGCCGCCGATGCCGCTATAGAATCTGTATCCCAATGAATCGGCACAAACCTGTCCGGTTAAGTCAACTTCCAATCCGACATTGATACCAACCATTTTTTCGTGCCTGCTGATTGTGTTTACATCGTTGACATATTCAGTTGGATGAAATTCGAAAAATGGATTATCGTTTATATAATCGTAGAGTTTTTGCGAACCCATGCAGAAACTTGCGGTGATTTTATTGCGGTCGAAGGTTTTCTTTGCTCCTGTAATAGCTCCGGATTCGACAAGGTCAATAATCCAGTCGCTGAACATTTCCGTATGAATACCAAGGTCCTTCTTATATGCGAGATACTCTACTAACGCCTGTGGCACATTTCCTATGCCGCATTCAATCGTGCTTCCATCTTCGACAAGACGCGCGACATTCTGTCCAATTTGCCTGAGAGCTTCATCAGGTTTAGGTATGGGAATCTCAATCATTTTCTCATCATAGGGAACTAAAACGTCTATATTGTTGACATGCAGGAAGCTATTACCATAAGTCCTTGGCATATTTTTATTTACCTGTGCGATTACATATCTGGCATTGGTAGCGGCCGCCTTAACAATATCAACTGAAACACCAAGGCTGCACAATCCGTTTGCATCAGGTTCAGATACGCTAATCAAAGCTACATCAATCGGAATTCGTCCTGTCTCGAATTCGGCGGGAATTTCCGAAAGAAAGATTGGCGTATAGTTTCCGATTCCTCTTTCGAAAGCATCGCGAACATTGTCTGCGATAAACAAGCTGTTCATTTTGAACTTTTCACGGTATTTTTCATCCGCATATGGCGCAGTACCCATAGTAAGAAGATGAACAATTTGAACATCTCTTATTGCACTGGAACATTCAACTAAAGCATCTACAAGGTGCTGCGGCTGGGCACAACCAGTTCCTATGAATACGCTGTTGCCGGATTTAATAAGTTTCATTGCCGCCGGAGCGGTTTTAATTTTATCTTTATATCGTTCTTTCCAATTTGTATCGTTCATATTACACTTCCAAACTCATTCGTGCATCTACAGCTATCGGGGTCGAACCAACAGGTCCGACAACAAAAGGATTAATATCCATTTCCAGAATTTGCGGGAATTCTGTAACCAATTGCGAAAGTCTCTGGAGACCTTCAGCGATTTTGTCGATATCGACTCCTTGCTGGCCTCGAACACCTTTGAGTATTTTATAGGTTTTAGTATCAATAAGCATTTGTTTTGCTTCATCAGAAGTAAGCGGTGCAAGGTGGAATGAGACATCTTTGAGAACTTCGACCATTATTCCACCCATTCCGAACATCATAAGCGGCCCGAAATGAGGATCCCTGTTCATACCAAGAATAACTTCTTTGCCGCTTTTACACATTTCCTGAACAAGAACTCCAAGAATATGTGCATCAGGTTGTTTTTTCGGTATGCGGTACATCATTAAATCGAAGGCGTCTTTTACTTCCTGTACGGATTTGAGACCGACTTTCACGCCTCCTACATCCGATTTATGCAATATATCAGGTGACCATATTTTCATTACTACTGGGAAACCTAATTGTTCTGCAATATTACCTGCCTGGTCAGCGGTTGTAGCTATGGAACCTTTTGGGGTGAAAAAACCGTAAGCTTCGAGAATTTCCTTGGATTCCGTTTCGCCTACTTCACGAATTCCCTGTCTGATATGACGTTCTATGATATTTTCAACTTTACGCCTGTTAACCGGAAATAGCTTAACCACACGTTTTGGCCTTGATTTCCATCTGACATATTCAGTCATAACTTTTATTGTAGCGACTGCGCCATCGGTGGAGTCATATTGAGGAATTTTACCATTACGTAAGATTTCAACACCTTCGGCGATTTTATTTGCACCGAGGAAACAGGTTAATACGGGCTTGGCCGGTTTTTCTTTGGATATTTTTACTATAGCTTCTGCCGTTCCTTTGGCATCTGTCATTGCCTGCGGTGTAAGAAGAATCAGAACTACATCTACGTTCGGATCATCCAGTGCGGTACTTAGTGCAAAGCTGTAACGATCAGCCATTGAATCTCCGAGTACATCAATAGGATTATGAATATTAGCTGCAGCCGGAAGGGTAGAACCTAATTTTTCGATGGTTTTCTCATCGAGTTTGGCAAATTTGAGACCTTTGCTCTCAATAGCGTCAGCAGCCATAATGCCTGGACCACCCGCATTTGTTATTACTGCAACTCGTGCATCTTTAGGTAACGGCTGATTTGAAAAAGCCTGTGCATAATCAAACTGCTGCTTAATTGATTCGCAGCGAATGATTCCGGCTCTCTCGAATGCTGTTTCATATGCAACTTCGCTTCCAGCCAAACTGCCTGTATGAGAAGATGCTGCTGTTGCTCCAGCCGCTGTGCTGCCTGATTTGATAAGAAGGATTGGCTTTATATGTGAGATTTTCTCGGCTTGTCTGACAAACTCATCACCATCGGTAATACTTTCAAGGTAGCCGGCTATTACCTTTGTTTCATCGTCGTTTGCTAATGCTTTTATCAGGTCAAGTTCGCCAATATCAGCTTTATTACCAATACTGATTAGCTTGCTGAAACCGATTTTGTTTGCAGTTGCAATATCAAGGATAGCTGCCAGCAATGCTCCGGATTGTGATAGATATGCTATACCGCCTACATCGGGAAGGTCGCCGCCAAAACAGGCGTTTAACTTATTTGCGGTATCTATTATTCCAAGGCAGTTAGGTCCTATAATTCTAATGCCCGCTTCCCTGGCAATTTGAACCACCTTTTCTTCGAGTGCTTTACCCTCTTTGCCTACTTCTTTGAAGCCCGCTGTGATGATAATTACGGATTTTGTCCCGAGTTTGGCACATTGCTGCATTATCATAGGAACGATTTTAGCCGGTATTACAAGTATTACCAGTTCTGGTACCGAACCTATGGATTCGAGGTCGGGATAGCATTTTAGGCCCTCGATTTCGTCTGCCTTGTTGTTTACAGGGTATAGTTTGCCCCCATAGCCTGCACTAATCATGTTGGAAAGAATCTCGTAACCGACTTTACCTTTTTGGGATGAAGCTCCAACTATGGCTACGGATTTTGGATTGAAAAAACTCTCAAAACTCATTGTATTTAGCCCTTATTAACTTTTCAGACTTAAGACTCAAGACCTGAGTCATCAGACAAGTCTGATGTCTGTAGTCTATTGTCTGTTTACTAAAGGCAAATTATTCTATTCAACAAATCAAAAAAAAGCAAGTTTTTTCAAAATATATTAATTAAATTTCCAAATAACCCGTTTTTATAGTCAACATTTCAAGGCTGAGATGAGCCTTATAATATAGATGTAGATTTTATATAAGGCCATAATTATATATTATGCCAGAAGGAAGTATATCATGCAGGGAAGCCGGGGACGTCCCAAGGGGATACCCCCGGTTTTTTTTTAGAAGAAATGTTGCCAGATAAGATATAATAAAGTCTCATTGACAATATTAAAATTTATGCCAACGAATCTTCTGTTCTGGCCTTCAAAGATAGAAGATAATAGAACAGTGTTACCCAATTAGTTCTTCTAACATCTTTGTAGTTTCTCTACTATATATTTTAAACAATGAACGTTATAGATCAAAATGGAGTTCTGTTTGGTCTTTGCGGCTGAATATAAGGTTGCAGCATAGCAATATCTTTTTCAAGTATAGCGCAAAGAGCAGTGCGGTTTTCCTGTCCTTTGCGAAGTAATTCTACTTCCCGGAGAGGTAATTCCCGCATAGGTGCGATTTGTGCTGATTCGAGAAGATTAGCCGCGACTTCTGCTATGTCAAGGCCTGCTTGCCATGTGCTGTTTGGGTCACCTAACCATCTGTGGGCATCCTGAATCACGCGTGTGAGTTTACCTTCGCGGTCGGGATTTTCGAGTACTAAATTCTCGCCGCGGTTGCGAAAGATTCCCATTACTGCCAGTGGTATAGACGGATCGCGGACTGTGCCATCGGGATAGAAAATGCCGTGAATATTGCCCCAGCCTCGGTCGGTAGCAGCGTCATGTACAATCATGAGTTCCCAAACATAAAAACCAATGCCGGCTTTCATGTGTTCTGCGATGGTTATGTCATAAGGATTGGCTCGGGCTATACAACCCATTTCATCATCTATAACCTGCTTGCGTGCGGCGATAGAAGCTTTCTTTGCAAGTTCGATATCCGCTATGATTTCTTGCCGTGTCTCAAGATAATTATGAAAAACCAGTACATCGACATCGTCAACGTGTTGTGCCATAGTTTTTGCGTAAGCAAAGCCAATAGTAACCGGTGTCAGGCCGTCGAGCCTGCGGAACATTGCAGCCATATGACATGCAAACGCGGTTCGTCTTTCGACCATTGAAGGAGTAGGGGGATAGTCCGGCTCGTTATATACATCCCAAAACGCAAGGCCGGGCTCTTTACCAAGAGTATCAACAAGAAACTTTGCATATTCTTCTAACGCAGGATCATCAATTTGCATTCTCCGGTCGTATCCAACGACCGGCATAACGCCTATTCCCCGCTCATCAGCCGCACGAACCAGATGAATTAGGTTCTGGCGATACTGGTTCGGGTCTCTTTGGTAGGGCTGGTATGTAATGAAACAGCGAATCTGGTTGATACCTATTTTTTGAGCATAGTTAAGGTCACGTTCTGTGATTTCAGCGGAGTAATTATTCCACATTCCTGAGTGGCCGCCAAATTCGGCATAGCAATAATTTGCACCGCGAATAGTCGAGCAATCAATCGGCGTACGCGAATTAGGCCTGCGAATAATTGGAAAAACTTCTGATTGAGCGTTTGCAATTTCAATTGTAATACACAAAGTCAACAAAACAAAAATCGTAAGGCAAGACAGGAATGCGATGCGTTTCATAACAATACTCCTTTTTAAAGATTATATATAAACCTCGAGTAATATAACTTAACTGTCATTCTGAGCGGAGCGAAGAATCTGGCATACGCAAAGTAGATTAATTATCATTCGATAGCCAGATGCTTCATTTCATTCAGCATGACATCATGTAATATATTTTAATTTATACAGAGATAGTTTTATTGCTGCTCAAGCATCCAAACTGTGTAGCGGTTTGAGCTTTGGGAACCTCTGCCTCTTCGTTGTCCTGTATTAGCCGCAGCCGCAGGTGTTGTAGGTTCCATGTCGCGATTTGCTCTTGCGTAATTTGGTATCGCCAGTAAGTCGCTGCCATCGGACCATTTACCTTTAATTACCATTAAGCCATCCAACAAGTCTGGTTTGAATTCAGTTGTCAGCTCAGCTCTAGGGCTAAGTGTAACCTGGTCGATATTCTGGTCAATAAGCTCTACGTTATAAATCAAAGGACCATAGCGAAGGGCGACTCTACCTCTGTCGGCTTCGATTCTTTCGTCCGCATTAATTCGCTGAACTTTCATTGGTAAAACGAGGTCGATTTTATCGCCGGCTTTCCATTCGCGTGTGATAGCCGCGTATCCTTTTTCAATTTTGGGTGTCACCTTATTTCCATTGACCGCTAAAGAAACAAGTCCTTTAACTTCAGGTGCGTAGTAATATAAATCGCTTGTATCACGGTCAGGAACGCGAACGTAAATTGTAAAACGTTTTGTTTCTTTTGGATTGACTGTAATCGAAACATCGCCGCTCCATGGGTAATCGGTTTTCTGGACCATCTCCACATCTGTGCCGGCAACTTTTTCTACATTGATTGTACTTCCTATGAACAGGTTGACGTAGATACCCTCAGGGCTCTTTACGTATGTCCATGTTGGTATCATAAGCATTGTTCTCGGGACATTACCCACGCAGCACGGGCAGCCTTGCCACGGCTGCCTGTTGTCTCTTCCTTCCAGCGGATTCGTATAGCATAAGTTAAGTCCTTCCAAATCAATGTCACCCATTACGGCGTTGTACAATGTCTCTTCGTATAAATCCGCGTACTTCGCATCATGATATGCGAGATTCATTTTCCACTGGAAGAACAGTTCGCCGCAGTTTGCGCAGGATTCGCAATATGAGTTGTTCCTTAAAGAATAGTTCGGGCCGAATCCTTCGGAAGTATCGCCGCTTCCGATTCCACCAGTTACGTAATATTTTTTATTAACAATATTGTCCCATAGTGACATAACTGCACTCTGGTAATCTACATCATGTGTTTCTGCGGCTACGTCTGCCATGCCGGAATATGAATAAGCTGCTCGGACGGAGTGACCAACTGCTTCATATTGCTGCTGGACAGGTACATGACTCTGGTCGTATTCACTGCCGCCGCCTCTGCAATCAAGCAGGAATTTTGCCAGCTTAACATAAGCATCGCCTTTGCCGTTTCCTTCCATATCGTTTACGAACCGACCGAAACGTACCAACGCCTGTTCCATTTCCTGGTGGCCGCAATACCATTCTTGCTTTCCCGACTCCGGACCAATATTAGCTACCCAGCAATCGCAGAGTTTTTTCGCCGCGTTATAAAGTCTCAAATCAGAACCATTTGTGAGAGTATAATGATTGATAGCGGATTCGATAAAATAACCTGCGACATAACCTTCGTGGTCGCCTCGACGTTGTGGAGTCCATCGCTCGAACGGGCCTTTATCATATTCGATTTCACCAGTACTTCTGTTTCTACTAACTCTACGCATTACGAAAGCAGTTTGGAGATAGCCGTCTTTGTCCTGTGCAGCTAAAATTATTGGTATCCATTCTTCGAGCGTCTCTTTGAATTTTTCCTGTGCCTTTATAATTTCCTGGTCACCATGTGGGTCAACCATTAACGCGATACACATCGATTCAACTGTCTGATGTACCCACGCGTTTGAGAATACAAATCCGCGGTGACCATGACCTTCTTCAAGTTCCTCGCCGCGAAGAGCTTTTGCAGCGTCAATGAAGTTATCGATTCCACCTGGGCCTTGTGGGTAATCAGGAGTATTAATAATATCAATGCAATGAGGAATCCAGCCGACAATCAAAGCCTTGGCACGTGAATTCCATAATGGATTATCAATCTTATATTTTTTCGTATAAACTACATCAAGCCTGTCTGCCGGCGGGGGAGTTTGGACTTTTACTGTCAATGTTGATGTTGCGGTTGTTTGACCGTTATCAGCGGTTAATTTCAAAACGTATGTACCAAGTTCTGAAAAAGTTGTGGTAGTTGTTTTTGCTTTTGCATCCTCGAAAGTTACTGTTCCCGGGCCGGTTTCTTTGCTCCATACCACGGTTGGTTCTGGACCGGTTGGTGTAACGGGTGCCGCCATCCCTCTTCTTCTTGATCCTCCACGACGTTGGTTGGGCTGGCCGTAACCTGCATAGCCGTTCAGGTAAGTTTTTCCTTCCAACATGACTACTCTATCGGGTCCTGCAATAGCCGTAAGAGACATATCTACAAGCTGATTTGTTGCCGCTGCGCCTCTTCTCGTGCCGCCAAATCCTGCATTTTGGGCCAAAGCACTGCAAACTAATATAGACATTGCGCAAAATAATAAAATCAATATCAGGTGTGAAGAAAATCTCTTTTTCATGTCGGTCTCCTTAAATTGAATATTTTTAGTGTAATATATCATTATCACGGTCATAAAAACATGAATATTTTAGGCGATTTTCAAAAAAACTGTATGTATATGTACAATTTTCATTACTAAATAAATTTTCGTTACCTCCCTTCTGTCATTTGCCTTTTATTAGTAGAAAGACCTGAAAAGATGTGTTTTTCAGGTGAAAAGTTAAGATTTAGAAGTAAAACTAAAGTGGTATGAAAATGAGTCTTATCAAAAAAATATTTGGTTTTCTTCATCAGATTTTCAATTGCGAAGGTTATATTTTTTCGGAAATCGATTCTCATAAATGGGAAAACAAACTCGAAGCACAATGCCATCTGCCAGATTGAGTAAACGCGTAGGTGAGTATATGAGTATATGGATAGGTGAGGGGAAGAGGATACAGGGTTTGTAAAGTCAAGTGTTATTACTGGCTGAAAGCGGCTAATAAATAGCTCAATTTAATAAACATCTCGAAAGTTTCACATCTTTAAGTTAGAATAGTTAACAGTACTAATCGTTTTTTGATTTAAATATTTAAAATTGTTTGGGATTTAGTGTTTAGAAATTAGATTTTTATAGTGAGCGGTTTATTTTATAATTTGGGTAGGAAGGTTGGTCCAAAGGTTCGCAAGGCTCAATGGATATGGCACTCGATGACCGGGACGGAAGCAGATACTATTAAAATCGAAAACGAAGTTGGCAGGGACCTTGCGCGTGAAATTAGATTTCAGTTGGAAATAGATAAAGACCCTCAAGTTGAAAAAATACTAAATGAAACAGGTTTACGTCTTCGTGAATATGTTGCCAACGAGTTTCGTACATTCAACTTCGAAGCAATTACAGGAGCCGAGCCAAATGCGTTTGCCTTGCCTGGCGGATTTATTTTTGTAACTCGCTCGATAATGGAATTGTGCCGGTGGGACAAGGACGAGACGGCCTTTATAATGGCGCATGAAATGGCTCATGTGATTCGCAAGCATGCGATAAATCGTATTATGCGAGATTTCGCCGTAACTGCTGCTTCCAGAGTTGCACCTGCGCGCGGAGCTATTGCTGGATGGGTTAAGAAGGTCGGAATGCAATATCTCGAAAGTTCGTATTCCCATGAACTTGAATTCGAAGCAGATAAGCTCGGCGTTTGTCTGATAGAAGCGGCGGGTTTTTCTCCCGAAGCTTCAATTACCCTTCTAAAACGCTTGAGCGAATTAAAATCGTCATCGAATCAAATCGAATTGGGAAATTATTTTTCCACACATCCGGCTTTTAATGAAAGAATCGGTAACATCAACGAGCAATTAAAAAAACGCTGATAATAGAGAATTCAACCCGAATATTTCGGATATTTCGTGACATGGTAAATCAAATATAATAGTATAAAGCTTGTGTAGACTATTAAAAACTACCTTGTAAAATTAAAATGGAAATGTCAGTTTATATGAAAAAGATAATACTAAAATCAAAAAACATTATAATTTTATGTGCGATGACGGTGCTATTTGCCGTATCGTGTTCAACACCGACGCAAAATAGTCAGAACCGATATGCCAAATCGTTTGACGGTGAACAAATCAGCTACAATGTTTACGGCGAAGGGGACATAGCCCTGTTGTTCGTACATGGGTGGAGCTGCGACGGCAGATACTGGCGTGAGCAGGTGCCGCATTTCGCCGAAGAATACTGCGTTATAACAATGGATCTGGCCGGACATGGCAAATCGGGACAACATCGCAAGGTTTATTCGTTGGATGGATTCGCTCAGGATGTAAAGGCGGTAATAGAGGCGGCTAATCCGAAAAAAGTAATTTTAATAGGACACTCGTTCGGCGGAGAAATAATCGCATCAACAGTCAAGTTGGAACCGGAGAAGGTTATTGGTATAATTGGCGCCGATACACTTCACAACCTGGACGAGACATTCACTAAAGAAGAAGGCTACAAATTAATTGGGCTCGACGGAATGAAAAAGGATTTTAAGCCTGCAGTGAGAGAATTTGTCAAGCAGATGATGGCCAAGGACGTCAACCATGAATTATCAAACTGGATTATTAACGATATGTCATCGGCGCCCCGGAAAGCAGCGATTAACATGCTCGAAGAATATGTTGGGGCAATAGCGGACAAAAAAACGATAGATATTTTCAAAGAAGTCAAGGTCCCGGTGATATGTATAAACGCCGACCTGTGGCCTACAAATATCGAGGCAAACAAGCGTTATATGACGTCATTCGATGTCAAGATAATGAAAGGAGCCGGTCATTTTTTAATGCTGGAACGGCCGGAAGAATTTAATAGTCTTCTGGACAGCAGTATCAAAGAAATAATAGGAAACTAAACTGCGTCCCTATTCTGTCTCATTTTTTCCCATGCGTGACCATATAGCGTCTCTGGAAAATTTACAATTTTGTTCTGCTCTTCTTCTAAAAAACTTATATAAATTAAGAAATAACCGCGTTTTCTTCTACAGGTTTTTCTGATAATTCTATTGGATAGTTATATCCGAGTTTCTTTTGCGAATCAATTAAGTCTTCAATTTTGACTTTTCTGCCTAATTGATTCTGAAGCTCTTTAATCCATGTGAGTAAGCCTTTTACTACTTCAGAATCAAAGTCGTATTCTGACGAATCGATAAGAATTTCAATAGACTGGTCGATTGTCCTTGCTCTATGATAATGCCTATCGGAAGTCAGAGCTTCGAAGCAATCCGCTACTGCCAAAATACGTGCTCCGATAGGAATTGAAGTTTTTGAAAGTCCGTCCGGATAACCCTGGCCGTTCCACTTTTCATGGTGACCGCGAATAATAGCTACTTCTTCTTCGAGGAAACTCATTTTCTCGAGAATACGTACCGCAATTAGCGGATGCTGTTCGATAACGCTATGTTCTCGTGGTGTCAGTCTGTCAGGTTTTGCAATAATCGCATCGGGCACGCCGATTTTTCCGATGTCGTGTATCATTGCTGCCCGCTTGATTATTTCAATTTTCTTGTCTGTAAAATTCATTGCTTTGGCTATACCAGTGCAATAGTACATCACGTTTTCTGAGTGACTTCTTACATATGGGTCCTTTGCTTCGAGGGCTTGCACAAGTCCGCATATGCTTTGAATAAACATGTTTTCAGCCTGTTCGGAGAGTCCGGCGACGCGTCTTCTGAGCTTTTTGATTTTTTCTATTTCGATGTCATCTGAGCTGAGAATCTTCGACATATTCTTGTCCCAGAGTTTTACACAGTTTCGTCCTGCGCTTTTCGCTTCGTAAAGAGCAAGGTCTGCACGTCTGATAACGTCACTTGAACCATCATTGTTTTCAGGCATATCCTGCGCTACACCGCAGCTTACTGTCATTGAGATTTGTTCTGCAATATGTATTTGTTGAACTTCAGCACGAATTCTTTCCATTAAAATTAAAGCATCTTCTGCTTTTGTTTCAGGCATTAAAACTACAAATTCGTCACCGCCGTATCTTGCAAGTACGTCTGGTGTTCTTTTTTGTTGTTTCATACATACCGCAAGTTTTTTGAGTGCTTCATCACCTGTAGCATGTCCAAGTATATCGTTAATCGTTTTGAAATTGTCCAGATCTATAATCGCAACAGAGAATGGATGGTTGTAACGTTTTGCTCTGGCTGCTTCTGCCTGAAGTCTATCCTCGAGCAGTTTTCTCGAACCTACACCAGTTAACGCATCTGAAAGCGAAGTTAATCTTGCACGCTGATATAAACTTGCGTTCGTAAGATGGGAAGTCAGAATTTCTTTTGTAAGTTTTGCTTTATAACCAACGAGTTCCCTGTTGATATTGTCTTTATTTTGCAGGCCGCACATACATAAATAACCTGCCATCTGGTCATTTTGGATCAATGCTTTTTCTTTTACATCTACCATTGTTCCATTTCTGGTTTTACCAAGTAAAAAAGAAGAAGACGATAAATTATTTTTTTTGCTTCCTGATATCGTAAGAGGGATAACCAGTCTTGGTCCCTGTGCGCCTGCTTTTTCACACGCTTCAGGAAGAATGTCATAGGTGAAATTCTCTTCGTCTACTATTTCACCAATAATTGATTTTGCAGGTATTAAAGAATCTACCGGCGCGATACAGCATAATTTATCTATTGGGCATAAGCATTCGTTAAGACTCGATAATGATGGAATTTCCATATTATTTTCGTCTTTAAATAAACAAATCGTACACTTTTTTGCCTGGAATATTTTAGGTACTTCTTTTGTGACGATTTCAGCGGCTTCATTTAAGTCAATGCTTTTAAGACATGCCGAAAGCATAGCAACTTCCTTGGCCGCTGCACGGTCTTCCAGAAGCTGCTGCTGCATCAAATCCCTGACACTGTAAATACCTACAACAGAGTTATTGTCAACTATCGGGAGGTGACGTATTCCATGAACTGTCATTATTTCTCTGGCTTTACTTGTAGGAGTATCCGGGGGACATGAGACAATTCTTGCCGTCATTATCTGGCTTACTATCATATTATTAATATCTTTCGGGGAAATAGCGACACAATGTGCTATGTCACGTTCAGTCAGAAGACCGACGAGTTTACCGTCGCTATCATTTACTATCAGGCAGCTAATCTTTTCTTTCTGCATTTTTTCTGCAGCTTTGATTATATTTTCGTTTTGATTAATTGCTATCATTTTTGCTGGTTTATCAGGTGTTTCATTCATTTTTTTTATGTCCATCTTCAAATTAGTCTCATTTTTTATCTTTACACTATTTTTGAGCTTCAACTCAGGAAATATAGAATCGAAACTTACTAAAATTCTTACAGGCGAAAAATGTATCGGCATATGAAGCAGGCAACTTTATATCTATATATCTTTATATATTGCTTGTTAAGTCATTGTTTAGTGATGCCGATAAAATTTGTATGGAAAACAATGATCCGATAATTTCAATACTTTACAAGGAAATAGAAGATAAACAACTTGTTAAAGAAACTATTGAGAAGCACAAGAAGACCGGGAAAAGTCTTTTAAGTATCCTTAAAGAGGGAAATTTTCTTAATGAGGAGCAGACTGCCAAAATAGTTGCGGCTGGTAATAGTATAGAATTCATAAATCTTTCTCCCGATGATATTGATCCGATAGCGGCTCACCTGGTGACTTCTCAAATTGCAGGTCAGTATGTTCTGATTCCGATAAAAAAGGTTGATAATAAGTTATATGTAGCTATGAGTGACCCATTAAATCTTATAGTAAGGGATCAAATAGAACTCAGGACGGGTCTTAAAGTGGTTCCGCTTGCCGCTTCTCCGGCTGCTGTAAGAAGTGCTATTCGGTATCATTTTAATGTACGTAACGCTACACGTCAGGCTATTGCTTCGATGAGATTAAAACAGAGTTCTTCAGAGGAAGGCTCTAAGGAAGCTATTCTTGAAAGTAAATCTTTCCATGTTGGTGAAGATCCTGTTACAAATCTTGCTCATTCGATAGTTATCGGTGCAATAGAAGCCAGAGCCAGTGATATTCATATCGAGCCTCGCGAACCCGAAATGAGAGTGAGATATCGAGTTGATGGTTTGCTTCGAGATGCAATAGAAGTTCCAGCCTCGGTTCAGCAGGAGGTTATATCACACATTAAAATTCTTTCTGAAATGGATATTTCAGAACGCCGTATGCCTCAGGATGGTCATATTCCAATATCTCATGAAGGTCGTGATTATGATTTGAGAGTTTCGTCACTACCTGCGGTGGGCGGCGAAAAAATCGTAATTAGAATTCTCGATAAAAATATGGACAGGTGGTCACTCGATAAGATTGTGCCTTCTGAAGATAATAACAGGAAATTCAGATCCTTACTAAATAATCCTTATGGTATGATTTTGCTGACAGGCCCAACGGGAAGCGGCAAAACAACTTCTTTATATGCGCTTCTACAATTGCTCAATACTCCTGAAAAGAATATTGTAACAGTTGAAGATCCCGTAGAATATCGTCTCGATGGTATAACACAGGTACAAGTTAATAATGCTGCAGGAAGATCCTTTGCTAAGTCTCTGCGAAGTATTTTAAGGCAGGACCCTGATATTGTACTGATAGGTGAGATTCGCGATTATGAGACCGCGGAGATTGCGGTTAGTGCCGCACTTACAGGCCACCTTGTATTAAGCACACTGCATACGAATGATGCTGCGGGAGCGATTTCAAGATTAACAAATATTGGAGTTCCTCCTTTCCTTATAGCTTCAGCACTTTTAGGGGCAGTAGCTCAGAGGCTTGTCAGAACAATATGTCCAAAATGCAAAAAAATGCGTGAAGCTTCGCCTGGAGAATTGGAAATATTATCAAATCCTTCTTTAGCTGGAACATCTAAAAAGAATAAAACACAAATTTATTCGGGTTCTGGTTGCGATGCCTGTTCAAATAGCGGTTATAGCGGCCGCAAGGCTCTTTATGAAATTTTGAGTGTTACCGGAGAAATCAGGCAGCATATTGTTAATTTGAAAAGTGACGGAGATATTAAGCAAGAAGCAATTAAACAGGGAATGAAGACGCTGCGAGAAGATGGAATAGAAATGGTTCTTTCCGGCCAGACGACATTAGACGAGATAAATCGAGTTGTCGATATGAGGAGTAAATAATGGCAACTATTGAATATGTTGCAAAAAGAGAAAATGGAGAAGTCTTTTCTGGTATTTGCGATAATTCCAGTGTAGCTCTTCTTCGTGAGGACCTGGCGAAGATGGGCGATTCTCTAATTAAAGTAAAACGTCAAAAAAAGAAACGATTTAAAAACGCAAGAATTCCACAGGATGAAATAGTAACTTTTACTTTCAAACTTGCCGGAATGTGCTCGGCGGGTTTATCTATTACCGGAAGTCTCGAATCACTCCATGACCAAACAGAAAATCAGTCTTTTAAGATTATATTGGCGGATATAAAAAAAAATATAGCGGCAGGCTCGACACTTAAAAACGCTTTTGGAAAATACAGAAATGTTTTTTCAGATTTTTTTCTCGGAATGATTGAAGCGGGTGAAACAGGCGGTAAACTTTCACAGACACTTGAGGCCAGTGCTGAGTATCTGGAAAAACGCGCTGATTTCAGACACAAGATTAAATCAGCATTTGCATATCCTATAATTGTTGGAATTATGTGTTTTTTAGTTGTTACCGCTCTTGTAATTTTTGTTGTTCCGGTATTTTCAAAAATATATAAACGAATGCATGTACCACTGCCTGGTCCGACACAGGTTCTGATAATAATAAGTGATGTAATTCATCACTGGTGGTGGTTGATTTTAGTTTGTTTAGCGGCATTAATATATGGATTTATACTGCTAAAAAGAAAAAAATCTGTAAAAGCAAAGTGGGATGCGTTAAAACTGAACATGCCTGTAATCGGGAAGTTCAATCGAATGGTTGTGGCTTCTCAGTTTACAAGGACATTCGCAATGCTTAATTCGGCAGGTGTTTCGTTAGTAAAAGCATTTGAAGTGGCAAGTATTGTAGTAAGCAATGCAAAAGTATCTGAAATTACTGCTGAGCTGCAAAAATCAGTATCGAAGGGCAATACTGTCGCTGGTTCTCTAAAACAATTCGATATTTTCCCACCTGTTATATCACAGCTTGCCGCTGCGGGTGAAGAAGCTGGAAAGTTATCTGAAATGTTAAATAAAGGTGCTGATTTTCTTGATAAGGATATCGATAGGATGATTAAGTCAATGCTTGTTAGAATAGAACCGATTTTAACTGCTGTTATGGGTGTTATTATAGGTTTTATTCTTATCAGCATGTATTTACCAATGTTCGATTATATGAATCATTTACAATAAATATAATAAATTACCAAAGTGCATGATATTATATGTCGAAAATATGAATGTAGAGAAGAAAAAGAAATGAAATTTATACTATTTTTAGGGGGCTTCAAAATGAGAGGCAAAAAAGGTGTAACTTTAGTAGAATTATTGATTGTAGTGCTAATTCTTGGAGCATTGGCTGCAATCGCACTGCCGAGAATGACTCAAAGTGCAGATACAGCCAAGAAGAACGGCTGCAAGACCAATATCGATATTATTAATTCTCAAATTGAATTGTATGCAGCCGAACACGATGGTACATATCCGGCCAATCTTAAAGTCATTACGAATTCAACAGTTTATTTTCCGGATGGTCCTCCAATATGTCCCATTACTAATAAGATTTATCCTAATAAGTTGGTTAATAATAGAGTTGACGCCACTGCACACAATCATTAAAAGCAAATATGTTTATAAGTGCCTAAAGTTGATAATGGCAAGCAACTTTGGGCATTTTTAGTTACTCAGGATATTTTGTTTGTGTTGTATAGATAAAAAAATGATTCAAAACAAAAGAACTGCATATAGTTTTGTAGAAATGATTATTGTAGTAATCTTTCTTGGGATTATTGCTGCTATCGCTGTTCCCAGGTTCAATTTCTCTATTACTTCAAAACAGCAGGCGGATGCTCTTGCATGGAAAATTGTAACGGACCTTCGCCGCACAAGAATGCTTGCGATTTCCAATGCTGCTGAAAATAGTGTTGGATTTGCTCTCGATACGACTGGTTCTTCTCCATATACAGGTTATGAAATACGGAATCTTAATACATCGGAAATTATTGAAACATTTACAATAGATTCAAACATAAGCTGTACAGGTGGTGAAAATTTCCAATTCGGTCCTTTGGGAAATCTGTTGACAGGTAGTAATAGTCAGCTTGTCGTTTCGTCTTCAGGAAAAACCTGCACAATTTCAATCATTCCCGCAACAGGTATGGTAAAATGCGAAGAAAATTAAAAGTAAAAAAACTTTTATCAGGTTTGACATTAACAGAGGTTATTGTTGCATCTTCACTTCTGGTTATTGGGATTGTTCCGATTTTAAAAGGGCTTACAAGTGCGAATTTAGGTACAGCCATTATCGAGCAAAAGTCCAGGAGTCTTTTCCTTGCCCAGGCAAGGCTTGATGAAATAAAGGCAAGATCAGTTTATAATTATAGCCAGTCATATTCTCAGACTAACTTATCTCTTGAAGGTTCATATCTTTGCAGCGTTACGGATACATCTGTTAACTCTAATCTTCGAAAAATAGTTGTTCAGGTTGGATTCGATTACAATTCTAATGATGTTCTTGATAGCGATGAAATCGATGTAACGTTGGCTACATATATCGCAAAAAGATGGGACTCATAAAGTCCTTATAGGACATTATTTATACCTGAAATATTTTAAACCTTTCTTAAAAAATAGTTCCTATAATATCACTATTATTTAATTACATTCTCATGTTTGATTCAAATATTTCAATTTTAATTTAGAGTCAGGATATACAGAAATCCAGGTTATAGAATAGGCATTTTATGACGAAAAATAGTATATATTAATTAGATTCTGTGCGCTTATTAATAATATGTGGGAATAAAATGTGATGTATTATTTGTCGTTAAAAATTTTGCGGATTAAAAATATACATACTATGCCCAGGCAAGGTCTAACTCTTGTGGAAATGGTTATTGCGATGTCTTTAATGACGGTTGTATTCGCATCATTAGTTCCCATGTTCGGTCAGATGCGTAAAAGCTGGGATTCCAAGCAGACTGCTGCAGAGACAATGCAGAATGGCAGAATTCTAATGGACCACATTCAGCGAAACATATCAGAAGCAGTAAAAATTACGGCAGTCAGCGATTCATCTGAAACAGATGGTTATATAGAGTTTGAAAATAACGATTCTGAAACATTGAGATATGATATAAGCTCGGCGAACAGCAGTGTCGAATATGGACTGACAGGTAATCTTTCAGAATTAGCCGGACCAGTCAACTTGCTAAGATTTACATGTTATGATGCCTGTGATCTCGATACACCAATGTCACCAGTTACAGATACTAATTCCATACGTGTTATTAAAGTCGAGTCAACTTTAACGAATCAGCTTTCACCTGAACAGAATAAAACATTTTCAGCGTGTATCTATAAACGAGCTAATGTAGATTCCGGGGCAGGCTCGACAACAGAATCTATCTATGATTATTCGAACAGTATTCAGGGAACAAACATATATGCTTATGACGGCCAGTATAATCATCAGGTTCCCTCGGATTCAAGCACTCCTTCAGATGCTCTCAATTCCAGTGAATATGATGGTATAGAATTTGACGATGGAAGCTTTCATGTTTTCAGCGTTTCTCAGAATGGAAGATATGGTCTTATGAGATTCGTATTCATAATAAACGAAGCTGAAGGCGATGTATCACAGATATCAGCAACATGGAACGGTAAAAGCGTAAACGCTAAAAGCGGGAAAGCTGATGGAGCAAGTTTGTATATCTGGAATTACACTGATTCAAATTATGAGTTGCTTGAAGCTTCTGCTGATACCGAAGCTGAAATTATTCTTAGTGGCGAATTAACGAGTAACCTGCCTGAATATATTGGCGGAGCAGGTAACAAAACTGTCATATTATTGGCTGCTACTAATGACCAGAGAACTGGCAATCAAAGCTGCGAATTGTTTACTGATTATGTTAGATTAAATATTTCGACCTCATCAGGAGGAAGCGGAATATATCCGTAATTAAATTTCATGATGATAATAAATCCAAGACAAAAAGGTTCGGTTGTTTTAATGGTGGTATTTGCGATAGCATTACTTTCGGCTCTTGTAGTGGGAATGCTTGAATTAAACACCGAGGAATTGCAGCTTATGCAAAATCATATCTATGCCGCACAAGCTCTGGCTATCGCGGAAGCCGGCTTGAATGATGCTTTCAGCGAGCTTAGAGCAGATTCGAGCTGGAACGCAGGTTTTTCTGACAAGGATTTTGAAGGAGGCTCGTACACAGTAGATGTAAATGATACTACTATTACATCTACAGGTGTTTCGACACAGGGATATATTGGGCGTGTTGAAGCCGATATAACAATTGGCGACACTAATCCATATGTAATTAGAATAGATCAATTTAGGATAAACAAATAATGTCAGGATCGAAAACAGTATTGGGAATTGACATAACAGGAGACCGTATTAATATGGCGCTTCTGAAAAAGCAGGGCGATAAATTCAAGCTTCTTAAAGTTGCTGAAGGTCCCGTACCGGAAGGCTCTATAAAAAAAGGAAATATTGAGAATCCAACAGCTCTTGCAAAAGCGATAAAGATGTTACAAATTAAAAACAGGATATATGCAAATCGCACCGCGATATCACTTGTCGCTAATCCAGTATTGGCACAAATATTGGATTTGCCTAATGATGTAACAGGTAATGTTAGACAGTTTATAAATAATGAAGTAAAGCATTATGCAGTTCTTCCGATAAAAAAGGCAACCCTTGATTTTTGTAAAATTAAATCTTCAACTGCCCAGGGTAATCGCCGGGCATTGATAATAGCCACCGATGGTCAGAAGATTTCTGATATGGTTAAAACTTTATACCAAAAAGGTATTAGTATTGATGTGATTGAACCGTCCTGGATGGCTTATGCGAGAGCTTGTTTTGACAAGAAAATCTCGAAAATAAATAATACTAATCTGCTCTTTGCAATTATAAATAAAGATGTTCTAACGTTATCTTTATTTAAGGATCAGAAACTGGATTTTGTAAGGGTTCAGCCTATTGAACAGGTGGAGACTGGTTCAGAGATGTTTATGAATTGGCTGGCTGAGCAGATAAATGCGGTTATGAAATTTTACGAATATGGTATATCCAAACAATATAATAAATGGCAGATAAATGTATTTACGCCGGAAAGTAACATTTTAAGCAATGAAAAAGATAATATTTTTAAATCAATGCTTTCCGATAAGATTACTCTGTCAATTCATACTCCTGAAAATGCGTATCTTGATACTCCAATTGAAGTCAAGAATACAAAGAAGAAACCATCTGCTGTTGCAATTGGTTTAGCGATGAAGCTTCTGATATTAAGTAATGATGATTTGAATATTAATCTTGTACCTTCGGAAGCTGTAATAGCTAAATCCCGTGAACATAAAACACTTGTTATGGCAAATATAGCAGCCGCTTTAATTGTGATAGTAATTATAAGCGCTATGTTTTTTAATACAAAAATTGTTAATGTAAAAGCGAGTTCGGGCAGAGATAGTAATGAATTTTCGGGAGAAAATACACAATTAATGCTCATTGAGAAAGGACAACTTGATAAAAATATAAAACAAATGTCTGAAAAAATAAATGATATAATGAGTGTCATAAAGACCGATTCTGTTTATAAATGGAGCGAGATTCTCTCTGATATTGGTTCTGCAATTCCTAAAAATAACAGATTGACGAGTATCGGCAGTAATGAATCTGGAATATTGCTTAATGGTCAGGCTCTTACTTACGATGCTATTTATCTTTTCGTTGATTCACTTAATAAATGTAAAACTATTGAATTGGCAACGATTGTCAGCACTACTAATAATGCGCAATCGAACCGGCTTGTAAACTATTCCATAAGATGTGTATTAACTCAATAAGAAAGATTTTAAAACGATGCAGAAAAATATAACATATAATGCTGAATCATACAAAATCGCTTTTCTCGCGGCTTTATTTTTAATAGGTGCCATCGCGGTTTACGGGTGGTTTGTTGTGCCTCATCAGAATTATATCAAAGCGACACAGAATTATGAATCAGCAGTAAGCAATCTTAGTAAGAAAAAACAAGTTATCAGCAATAATCTGAAGGCTGGAAGAATAAAATCGGAAAAATTACAGAAACAGCTTTCTGAAATTCAGGGGAAAATATTCGATTTGCCGGAAGAAAGAGAGTTCTTCAGTAATATTGAGAATGATTGTGAGCAGACTGGCTGTAAGATGCTTTCATTGACTTTATCACAGTCTTCTTTGAGCGATTCTAAACCTGATCGAGAATTAATGGAAAGTAAGTCAGTTACTGCCAGTTCAGCGAATTTGTCTTTTATGGGGAAATATGGAGACATTGTCACTATGATGAATAAGCTGCAAGGTAGTTCGAAGCTTGTTAGATTCAAGTCTATAAGTATTAATACAGTGGGTGATAAACCCGGTTATTTGAAATGTGATATGATTATCACCATTTATGTTACTAATAAAGAGAAAGAATTATAAAATGATAAAGATAAATAAAAAATATTATCAGATAGTATTGAGAATTCTGATAGCGGTTTTCCTTTTTTGTCATACTGCAGTCTCTCAACAAACGGATTATGCGAATTTAAGTGAATCCGAACTAAATAACGATCCATTTGCGGAACTAACAATGGGAAGTCAGCCGTATGCTCAAGAAAATATTTCCAGTGTTCCTATTATTGAAAACACGGAACCTAATTTGTTTATAGAAACTATTGTTTTGAAATTCCTTGATGCCGAGAGTCTGATGCAAATTGTAGAAAAGATGAATTCGGTGTATGGAAAAGTGTCTATAAATGAAAAAAATAATTCTCTTATAGTTTGTGATTCGAGAGAGCGTCTTGACAGGATACTTGAAGAAATACGGAAAGCCGACAAAACGCCGCAGCAAATTATGATTGAAGTGGTGATTGTCGATGTCCAGCTTAATGATGATACCGAAATAGGAGTCAACTGGGATATCCTTAGCAGTGACAGGTATGATTATGAATACCGGCAGAATTTTTCGTTATCGAGAATCGGTACGACAGTTGAGGATGCTACAACAATTGGTAACGGTTCTGCGTTTAATACAACAGGATTAGGAGGCGCGTTTTCCATAATTAGTAGTTCTGTTCGTAATGTTCTAAACTTAATACAGCAGAAAAGGGATGTAAAAATTCTTGCCAGCCCAAGAGTGATGATGGTTAGCGGCGAACAAGCCTCGATAGAAGCAATAGAAGAGATTCCTTATACTGAGGTAATCGATACGGCAGGCGGTGGAGCCGGAGCATTGACTACAACGAGCTTTAAAAATGTAGGCATTAAGCTTAAAGTACAAGCCACTATTACAGACAGCAATAACATTTTTCTTTTAGTCGATACTGAGCAGAATGTTACTTCCGGACAAAGTGATACCGAGATTCCAATTGTTGATACACGCAAAGCAACTACTTCACTAATGCTAAGAGATGCGCAGACAGTTATTTTCGGTGGACTTAGAAGGCAGGAAAAAACTAAAGAAGTCAGCCAGATTCCTATCCTTGGTGACATACCGATAATCGGTTTTATATTTAAGAGTACAAATACCATTACCAAGAACTCAGAACTGATAGTATTTTTATCGCCTCGTATCTATAAAGGAGAGCCTGTTGGAGACGATGAGATGAAAGAGTATAAAAAAATAACAGAAAAACCCATGATTTCTTTTGAATAAGAAATTTATAAGATGTAAATCCGCAAAAAGAAAATGAACATTTTACAAAAAGGAAAGGTGAAAAATGTTAGGTCTATTTAAGCAAAAGCAAAAAACGGAACATGTAAAAATATTACTTGTTGATGACGAACCAGATTTGATTGATACTATACAGTGCCGACTCGAAGCAAATAATTTTGTAGTAACTACCGCATCCAATGGAGAACAAGGATTATCAAAAGCGGCCGAAGACAAACCTGATTTAATTCTTTTGGATACAAATATGCCGGTAATGAATGGCCATGAAATGCTCGAGCGTCTCAGGAAAACTCCGGACTTGAAGAATATTCCTGTTATAATGTGTACTGCTTTATGTGAAGCTCATGATATAGAGGTAGCCAATTCTTATGGTATATCAGATTATGTCACGAAACCTTTCGATTATGCTGATCTGATTGAAAAAATTACAACCGCATTAGATACCCGAAATAATTAACAGGATATTATGGAAAATACAAATTATAAAATACTGCTGATTGAAGACGACAAGATTGACCAGATGGCTTTCAAGCGTTTTATATTAAACGAACAACTTCCTTATGAGATTGTAGTAAGCGGCTCAATTACCGAAGCTCAGGCAGTCTTAAGTTCGGAGAAGTTTGATATTATTATTTCTGATTTCTCCCTTGGAGATGGAACCGCGCTTGATATACTCGATTTAGTTAAGGATATTCCGATTATTTTAACGACCGGGGCAAGAGATGAGGAAGTGGCTGTAAAAGCATGGAAAGCCGGTGCTTATGATTATCTTGCAAAAGATGATAACATGGAATATCTTAAAATTTTGCCGAAGACCATAGAAAATGTCATCAAACGCAAAAAAATCGAAGACGCACTCGATAGAAAACAGAAAAATCTTTTAGCGATATTTGATGCTGTACCTGTCGGATTGTTTTCTGCAGATGAAAATCTTATCATCACTCGTGTTAATGAAGCAATTAAAAATATGTTTCATAAAGAGTATGTGCAGATTATTGGCAAGAAAATAGGTGATGCTTTAGGCTGCACAAATGCTATCTCAAATGAAAACGGATGCGGGAGCAGTTCTGAATGTACAGTGTGTCTCTTACGTAAATCAGTAAAGGACGTTCTTGAAAATAATAATCCTATACATAATATCGAGACTTGTCCTACTCTTTGTATTGATAACGAGCAGAGAAAAGTCTGGCTGCGTGTTAGTGTTGTGCCGACAATGATAGACAATAGCAAACATGTGATTGTTGCGGTTGATGATATTAACGAACGTAAAAACGCGGAGCAGGAACGCAGGCTTGCAGAGGAAAAGTACAGGACAATATTTCAAAATTCCGCAGTTGCTATTACCATGGCAGATGAGCAGGAAAGAATTGTTTCCTGGAACAAATTTGCTGAAAATCTCCTTGGAATGGATTATGAAGATTTGTATTTAAAGCCGCTTAAATCATTGTATCCCTCGGAAGAATGGGAACGGATTAGAAATTTTCGTGTTCGTGAAAAAGGAATGCAGCATAGCCTTGAGACGAAATTAACGACAAAAGACGGCAGGGTAATAGATGTAAATGTTTCTTTAAGTGTATTGAAAAATGAAAATGAGGAGACTATTGGTTCCATTGGAGTCATTACAGATATTACCGAGCGTAAACAGGCTGAGGAGAAGTTGAAAGAGACTATGGAGTTGAAGTCGCAGTTCATATCTACAGTTTCGCATGAGCTTAGAACTCCGATGGCCGCTATGAAAGAGGCCATAGAAATTGTTCTCGATGGTATTGTTGGAGACGTTAACGAAAAGCAGAAAAAATTCCTGACTATTGCGAAGAGAAATGTTGACAGGCTTGGTGCCCTGATAAACGATGTATTGGATTTCCAGAAGCTCGAAGCCGGAAAGATGAATCTCGACTTGCAGCAAAATGATATACGTCAGTTCATTTCAGAAGTGCATGAAACAATGGTTCTTTTTGCCGGGAAAAATAAAGTCGAGCTTGCAATGGAACTTGATGACGATTTACAGCAGGCGGATTTCGATAAGTCTAAAATGACACAGGTTTTAACGAACCTTTTAAGTAACTCAATTAAATTCACACCAGCGGATGGCAAAGTTACTATGAAAGCTTTCTATAGACGAGAACACGCCGATGGTAATCCTGTTGAAATAGCTTTCAGTATAAGTGACACAGGAATGGGAATACCAAAGGAAGCTCTGGCAAAAATATTCGACCGATTCTATCGTGTCAAAAGAGAAGGCAAACAAATCCAGGGAACGGGCCTTGGGCTTGCAATTGTAAATAAAATCATAATCCTTCACGGCGGAAGAATCGATGTTGAAAGTGAAGTCGAGAAAGGCACAACTTTTACCGTGTATCTGCCGCTTATGAAGGAAGCATCATCTGAAAAATTATCAATAAAAACAGATGAACGAGTTGAAAAAATAATTGCGTAGCGGAAATTGTGATTTACAAATAATTCACAGCAATGGGCTTGTACTGCTATCAGTAAACTTCTTGTTTTTCATACTTGTTTTTTAAGTCAAAGAGTTATAACTCAATTTTAGATATAGGCTTACATCAATGTTTTGAACATTGGAAATTTTGATATTAGATATTGTTTAGGATTTAGTGTTTCGAGTTTAGAATTTGGTTGCGGCTATCTTTTCTTAAAGAACCCAACAGTTGATGCCATTATTCTTTCTCGGAATACATTTTCTTCGCTGGTTTTCAGTTGTTTCAAATCTTTAAGATTTGCTCTGCAAAAATGACATCCAAGCGTAGTAATATGGAAGTCTATATAGTCGAACCATTCCGGGTCAATCTGTTCGAGCAGAAAAGCGCCTATTGTGCTTCGTTTGGGACAGGTAAGCCGCTGGGATTCCCATGTGCTGGTAAGGAGATTTTCAAAGTTGGAAAAAGGGAATTCCTTAGAGGTGTTAGATGATTCGACATAATTTTGTAAGTATTTTAGACAGCGATGTTTGAATGCTCTTATAGTTGATTCTTCGACTTTTATAAGCTCAGCTGTTGTCGAAATTGAAGTACCGCAATATAAGAGCATTTCAAGGATTTTGAGATTTCGAAATTTATATTGGCTCTTAAAGCCTTGGCATAGTTTCAAAAGAGCCTCTGCAAGAATATTCTGATGAATTTCGTACTGCTCATTCTGAGATACAACCCAGCTTTCAGAAGGGGAAGCGACAGTAATTTGGGTAGCGTCATTTTGTCTATTATCAATTTGGGTAGAATTAAAAACATCCTGTATGAGACTTACCGATTTCACACTGTTGCTTCGATATTTATCGATGATCTTATTTCTCATGATTGTAAATAAATATGTTTCAAGATTGACTTCGCCGCGATAATTTTCCAGGCCCTTGATGAACGAAATAAAAGTATCCTGGGTAATATCTTCTGCATCTTCACGTTTGCGAAGTTTCGATATTGCGAAGTTTGTGAGTCTGCCCTGGTATCTCTCGATAAGCATTGACCATGCATTTCCCTTTTTCCGACGAATTGCATCAAGCAGTTTCTCGTCGTCCTGCTCATTTACTTCGCCAGTTTCTCTGTTTAAGGGTAATTCTGTATCATCTCGAAACATCTTTTATCCCATTTTGTAAATATACAAAAATGTATTATAACAAAAATGGAGTGAATATTCAAGAAGAAACAATGCAGGTGAAATCTGATACAGAGAAAATGTGTGTTATAGTTTTTCGTTGGCAATTCCTTTTATTTTGCCTTTTTAATCCAAAAAAGTTTATTAACATAATCCAGTACGACGGTCGTATCCTGAAAATAGCCAAGACTGAATATGCTGTATCCTTCTGGCTCATTATCAATAATCACATCGACATTTCTGAGTTTCTTGTCTCCTATCGATATCTCGGAGATAGTTGCTTTCTGATAAGATTTCCGCCCACTTTGGTATTTATAAACGTTAGATTTTCTCAGTCTTTTAACGACCAACTCCGGCTCAATTGTTTGCCAGTGTTTTTGGCTAAGCGATAAACCCGGCTTATCGCCGCATGAATCAAATGCAACTTCGAATAACTTCCCGGCTATGGGGATTTTTACCACTATGGTATTCCCGCCATTCGGGTCTTCAAAGAAGTGGTAAGATGACCATAACTGAGGATTGTCCGGCACAAAAGCTCCTTCTTTTGAAAAGACAGCTTTTTTGTGAACATTATCGAACATAACATAATCAAAGGATTTTATAAAGTCCCTGCCAAGTATTAACGCTGAATGTTTATAGATAGGAAAATTCAAAACGCGAAATTGCCATTGTTGTTCATCATAAAAGGCTATTCCGTCCTTGATTTGAGCCGGCCCAATATTTAACACGGGAATATAGCATATTCCAGATACACCACTAAATTGTATTAATGGGCCGCTTGGTAAAACGGCAAGCTTGTTATCAAGGACAATATCACTTGTTAAAATTCCATATCCCGGGCAGCCTGTATCGAGATAAGCTGTATATTTGCGACCATTCGGAAATTCTACAATAATAAAAACATTAGGAGCTTGGTTTATAAGAGAACGATGATATTTCGCTGAAAAATTCTTATTTGAGCCAAGCTCAATACTCCCAATAACTGGTTTCAAACCACTCATAGTAATTTTTACGGTGTTTTGACCGGGTATTGGTTCTGTTTTCACGCCAGAAAAGATTTTCTCATAATCTTTGATACTCTTTAATTCCATAAGAACAGCTTTCGGATTTTTAGATATATCACCAGTAGGATATCTTGCGATTGAACAGCCGGATAATTGCAGTAAAGCATATTGTAAAAACAAAAAAAGCGGCAGAAATTTATTCATCTACATATCCTTATCAAAAAACTTCCTTAAAATATGAAAAGTTATTTATCTTGGTTCAGTTCAACTGGTCCGAGATATTGGTCGAGCCAGTTTAGAGTTTCATGGCTGATTCTTTCTTTTGGCAGGTGTCCTCCCTTGATTAGAACATGCTTTTTATCTTTATCAGGTGTTCCTAATAGATTAAACATAGGATTCTGTGATGTGTTTACAGGAAAAGAATTGTCATATTCACCATTAAGCATGAGGACGGGACACTTTACATGCGGTGCAAAATTTATCTGGTCTGCTTCAGGGCGAGACCTTTCGAAATAGAAACCTGCTCCGATAAAAACACACATGTTAATTCGTTCTTCGACGGCCGGGAAAATGGCTCCGAGAATCGCACCCCAGCTTAGACCGTAGTAACCAATTTTATCATGCTGAATATCATCGCGCTGTTCTAAATAATCAATAGACCTGCTTAAATCTTTTGACCACCAGATAACATGATTTCTGTATGTTTCTGACATGTCCGGGCGATTTGTAGGCAAGCCTGTATTACGTTCATAAGTTCCTTTATATATGGGATAAGCAACAGCCCGGCCGCTTCTAACTATAAATTCAGGAAGGCCGCAACCCTCGAAGTCACGAAGGAAAAGGGCTGAACTTCCCGGAAAATAAAAAACTACCTGGTAGGGAGGGTTGATATTTTTAGGAAGAAAAAGATGCAGATTCATTCGCTCGTGTCCATATGCTGCATCGAAACCGATAGTTTCATGTACCCATTCATCAGGTGTGTCGTCTCTGGCTATTATCACAGGATTCAAGTCACTTGTATCATATGAATAAAGTGTTTCTTTATAGATTAAGAACTCCTCTTCTGGGATTGGCGTTTCTTTGGAATAGTCTCTGACCTTGGTAATGACAGAAGCATAGGCGTTTGCGGGGATAGTGCTGTTTGGTAAAATTTTCATGCATCGAAATCCATTTTCCGCTGAGCGGTCAAAAGGATCGAAATTGATCGCATCAGCGAATTTATATATCGGGTCATTAAATGCCCCTCCCAGGATATATCTGAAGTTATTATCGGATTCGTTCCAGCACCACTCTCGAACATTGCCGGGCATATCGTATGTGCCGTAATTGCCAAGACTTGCATATTGATTTATTTGTGATATACCTTTGCTGTCAAAATTGCTAAATGGCAAAATTGTACCTGAATAAGTTCCAAGAGTGACACCAGCTTTGCTCCAATGGTATATCGTAGGTAACTGCTTGCCGACAAATTCTGCATAAGCTGCTGCTTCGTACCATGAAATACCTCCGACAGCATAATTGTCCATGCCTTCTGCGTAATGACTATCTGCCCATGTTGAGGGACCTGGCTGGCCTGTACTATCGCGAAAGTTCTTCATTGCATCAGCCCAGAGAATAGTTTTACCATCCTTGATAATTGGTTGTTTCCAGTATTCCTCATTTTGATAACCGTCGGCTGTTACAAATTCCTGGAATTCTTTATTTGTGACCTCAAAACGATCAATATAGTAATCAGGCATATCAATTGAGAACTTATTCAGCCCCGTAAGAGCAAGTGAATAAGAGCCGCCATCAACCCGTACCATACCTGGTGGAGTTTTATTAACTTTTTCGAGTATAACATTTTTCATATCATGTGCAGTGTCTCGAAATTCAAGTCTTGTATATCCTTTTCTGACTATTCGCCAGCGATAAAGACCTACTGTCAGCCTGATGTTTTCAACGGGTGATTTTCCAAGCTTCGTCCATTTTTCATTTGGTAAGCTGTAAGGTTTATAATAAATCTCTGCATCGGAAGGAATCGTACTGATTGAAATCAGTTGTGTAAATTCGGAGAGCAACGAAGCGAGTCTCGAATCATGTGGTACGAAAAATTGTGCTTTTTTGGCGATAGGAAATGCTTCCAGGTATAATCCCTCATCAATAAGATGTCTGATTTCAGGTATCGCTGTTTTATGCACCCATTGGGATGTGCAGTATTTCCATCCCATTAGAATTAATACTGCCGATATGACTGTTATTCCTGCAATAAGACTTGAAAACACTTTATGACGTCGTACACATTTGACAGCTCGTTCGATATACCCGGCTTGTTTTGCTGTAATGGCATAACGATTAATATACCGCCGTAAGTCTTCGGCCATTTGAGCCGCACTCTGGTAACGCTCCCGGGCATTTTTTTCCATTGCTTTACAGCAGATTGTTTCCATGTCTTTAGGAATTCGATTATCGATTTTACGCGGTCTGGTCAGGTCCTCGGTTAGAATTTGTGTGACAACCTGTTCGCGAGTGTCTCCGGGAAAAGGTGTTTCTAATGTGAGCAGTTCATAGAGTGTCACGCCAAGTGAGTAAATATCTGTAGCATAGTCAACTTCTTGTTTTGATCCTTTGATTTGTTCGGGACTCATATAGCGTGGCGTTCCGAGAAATGAGCCGGTGACAGTGACGCTTGGTTCCTCGGTAATTCTTGCAAGTCCAAAATCCATAAGCTTAATACGCCCGTTGGATTCGAGTATTAAATTCGAAGGTTTGATGTCACGGTGTATTATGCCGTTTTTATGGGCATATGCAAGTGCATCCGCGATATCTGCAACCATACGTGCAATTGAATCGAAATAATCCAGAGAGGATTCTGTTTTTACCGACGATGTTTTGCTTTCTGAAAAGCTGCTTGAGTCGCTATTTGAATCTGACTGAGAATCTGAAATAAAATATCTGCTTGAAAGGACTGTTTTAGCTTTTTCATCGCTTTTATTTTTAAGATCGCCGATGATTTTATCGAGAGTTTGACCTTCTATCAATTCCATCGCAAAGTAACATGTTTGTTCTTCCTGTCCTTCTGCGTAGATTGCTATTATATTTGTATGGTGAAGTTTTGCCGCGGCTCTTGCTTCCCTGTGAAATCTCGCTATAGATTCTCCTGTAGTAAGAAGGCCTGCTGACATGACTTTTAAGGCTACTTTTCGGTTCAAAGATTTTTGGCGAGCCTGATAGACTGTCCCCATCCCGCCTGAGCCGATTTGTTTTTCGATTATAAAATCGCCTATTTGAATATTTGGTTCCAGACGGCCACTTATGTGATGATTATTTACATTCTTCCAGCTCTTGGTTTCTTCCAACATATGTTTTTTTGTATTCTTACCACATGTTTTCAGTTGAATAAGGTGAGCTGCACATAAATCACATTCACGTAAATGACGCTTCCATCTTGTTATCTGTTCTGCCTGAGCAGAGCCGCTAAGAAGAGCCTGAAATGCTTTTTCAGACAAACATGTTTTCATATAACTTCGTATCCACCACTTTACACACTATCATTCATTTCATTCTAATAGACGTAAAGATATATAATATGTTACACAAATTTTACAAAAAAATTAAAAAAATTAGAGATTTTCGAGTAAATCAAACATCTTTTTGTAAGAGTCCAGCAGGAAAGGTGTGATTTTACAGTTGTCACATGCCCAGTGGAATAGAATTTCCTGGTCCTTTTCATTCAGATTATTTGCTGCATAAGGTTTTATAATGTACTGTTCGATACAGCAGGGGGGAAAGCCAAACAGGAAACCTTCAAATTGTTGAGTTTCAGGAGATTTTTCAACCGGTTTATTTTCAAATCTTTTTGCGTACAAATCAATGCAAGCAAAAGAGCGGCTGAAAATATTTTCCTGAACTTCACGGCCAGTTTTCAATATTCGTGAAACTCGCTTTGTGAGCAAACTCATTTCCTCAAGCAATTGAAGTTTTTTATCTTCAAGCGGCTTTTCCCATCTGCTTAAAGGTTTTAAACCTTCATGTGTAAGCAAAGCAAGGTACGCCAATTCAAAGTCGATTTCTTTTAGAGCTGCTAAGGAATTCCCAATACTGGAAATTATTATGTCACCTGTATTATGTTCGCTCATTCAATTTATCCGAATTATGGATTGATTTCATTAAGCCATATCTCGACAAAGTCAGTCATATCGCTTATATCGACTATGCAGTCCTGGTTTACATCTGCAGGAGAATATATAGTTCCTAAGTCACCGCATTGCTGAGGCATATCAAGAATCTTTTTCAAGAGAGCAACATCTATTCTGCCTTTTCCATGAACGTCGCCTGAATAACTGAATGAGCCGTGCTCCATGTAATGCCAAGTTATGACAGGGACCTCGATTGATAATCCAAGTGTAGCATTTGTAATCCTAAAGAAGCCCATGTTGACATACTCTCCGCAAATATCGCATTTTTCAAGTCCGAACATCATAAAGCTTTCTTTGTAAATGGTATGTTTTGATTGAGAATCAACTTCTGGCAAAGAATCTATCGCAGCGGCACATTGTTTTGCAAATTCGATACCATCCGGAATGAGATTATTGTTCTGGTCAGAATCATTCAGATTGAAACCGGATGATAATTCCTCATTATCTGTTAAAAGGTCATTGTCTGTGTCTGTTTCTTCTATAGCTAATTGATGTTCGTTTGATTCATAAGGAAACTGCACTTCAAGTACTCTAAGAAGACGTGGGATATCTACTCTGCCGTCATGTATTTCTCCGAAGCAATCGAATGAGCCGTGAGACATGTAATGAACCGCTAATTCTGGTAGAAATTTATTATCTAACGGATCATTCGGGTCGGGAAAAGTCATATTTAATTTAGGGTTAACGATTTCATAGCCGCCCATATTCACATATTCACCACAAATATCACATGTTTCGAGACCTCTCATAAGATGCGATATTTTATATGTTTCATTTGGCAGGGGCATGTAAGTATTGGGAACATAAACAGGCAAGGCATCAACAACCTTTGCGACTCGCTGTGCCAGTTCGACTCCGTCCACGATTCCGTTTTTGTTCTGGTCCTGCTTGAAAGGGTCATAGCCGATAGCGAATTCCTCAGAATTGCTTAGTAAATCGCTATCAGAATCCTGATGAACCGCTTTTTGGTGGTTATCAGGTAAAATTGCAGAATTATCATTCGCGTAAGCCTTTTGTATCCCTGCATTTACGCCAAATGTAATGGCAGCGACAGCTCCGGCTGTTAACGCTTTCTGTTTAAAATTGCTTCGCTGTTTTGCATTTTTCCGATACGCTCTTTTTAATTTTCTCATTTTTTAACCTCCTGTAAAAGTCCAATTTGAACCTAAATTATATCAACTCTAAGAATTTATGTCCAAATATTTTTCCTCCGCGCATAAAAAAGCCGGACTAAAAATCCCGGCTTTGTTTTATATTGTTATTGTTTATTATTGACCTGGAAGGTTTTCTGCATTAAAAATACCATCTGGAAATTTCGGATTTGTTTTAAGATATATTTTTTCAGTACTTATAAGTTTTAGAGGTACATCTTTATAATCCTTGCGAATACCAGTCTGTTTTTCTTCTACAACCATTGGGTACCAGTGTCCATTGGGAGCTTGAAAAACTTCTGTTATATCTTCAATAGTAATCGAACCATCTCTTGTTTTTTCAGGTTCAATTCCATCAAGCCAGTTTTTATCTTCCTGCCAATCGGCATCTGGACGCCATTCAATTACTTTCCGAATGCACAGATAATCTTTCTGCGAATCGATATAAAACAGAAATCTGGCTGGCAGTGAAACTGTGTCCTGATCTATAGAGCCTTGCTGTAAACGCTCGATACAAATAAGGTTATTCTGTTTTGAATAATCATCTTCAATTACATTACCTCTTTTACCAATATGCGGCCAACAGATACTTTCCAGTGTTTCATTCGGTAAAAGTGAAACATCCGAGTACATTTTTTCAATCTTGCTCCAGTTACCTTTATCATCTCTACTGGTCGAGTAATCATGCTTACCATTATAAAAAGAGATAGAAATATATCCCGAATCCGTATAGTGATTCTGTATCCAGGCAAGCAGGGAATCGAAGGTATCACCGAGCTGTTCTTTGTATTGCTGCTGGAATGTGTAGTAGCCCTGACCAGCTTTGAAAACAAAATGTCTTTCAAAGCGATGATTTTGGTCTGACTTATAATCGACATCAACCATATCTATAACAGAAGATGAATCTGCATGAGTTACAATCATTATGTATGCCTGTGTTGCTTCATCGCGTATCCTGCGATAATTATCCCATATCGCCATATATTCATCGCTCGGAAGTTTACTGATAATCATTGCATTTCGAGGGACATTAAGTGCATAAATATCTTCTGGTCCACTTCGTGGATATTCAAAAGTTATCTCACCGACTATTTTTGAGTTCCCCTTAGAATCAGTCGTATTCGATTGCATGCAAAGTAATAATTTAGAATCAGGCTGAATATACATGCTCAAAGAAAAAACAGTGTTGTTTATTGATACAGTTGATTCCTGAACTAAAACAGTTTCACCATTGTATTCGGCCTGATGGATTATTGTTTGTGCACCCTGTGCTTCCAACTGTCTATTTATATTTTCAACTATAGAAATCGGCGAAGAAAAGTACTCAGGATATTCATTTTCAAAGATATAATCTATTGTTATACTTTTGTTGTTAGGGTCATAAGTATAACTTTTATGCTCATTAAGATTTACGAAGGTCAATTGTCCATTACCCATTTTGGCCGCATTAATTTTTAACTCGAAATTTATCCACATATCTTTTGGGCCTGTTGTGCTTGATGATATACCACTATATTTAATGTACACCCATGGTTCTTTTTTTATTGCATCTGTCATTTCAGCAAAAGAAATCGTAGTTATAGGTATTGATCCACCGAAGTAGTTAATAACTGTAATTAACGCTACAATTAACACAGCCGCGGCAGCGAATTTTACCAGTGGATTTCTAATTAATTTACTTCTATTGATTTTGATTACATTTGGTTTCTCAGTAGTTTCTAAATTTCCTTTATCAAGTTTTTCGATAAGTGAGTTTTGTATAACTTCACCTTTTTGAGCAACCTCACTGAATGACGCACGAATGTCCTTTTCCTCATTTAACATATTCTGATAAAGAGTTTTGCAGTTTTCGCATTTTTCCAAATGTTCATGCAGCTTTTCAGCCTCTTTTGGTTCCAGTAAACCAAGGACAAGAGCGGCGATATTTTCGAAATATTTTGTGCAGTTATTTTGATTATCCATTTTATATTTCCTCCGAAAGTATCTCGTGCAGCTTCAATCTTGCCCGAACGAGCCTTGTACGTATTGCTTCTTCGCTGATTCCGATAGCTTTTGCTGCGGCTGAGCAATTCTGGCCGTTAAGATAGTACAGAGTTATTGGTTCGCGATATTCTTCTGGGAGCTGTGAAATTGCGTTATGCAAATTCTCAATTCGTTTGTTTTTATTATCGGTAGGGGACTCGATATTTTCTGATACCTGTTCGTGTGTCGCCTGTCGATTGCGATGATAATCGATGCACATTCGCCTGGCGATTTGCATCAGCCAGCTCCGAGTCCGGCTGGTATCTTTCACCGTATCGAGTTTTGAAATGGCTTTTATAAATACATCCTGCATAATATCCTCACTGTCGTGAAAGTTTTTAGTATGCGCGATACATAGACCCAGTACATCCTGTGCATACTGTCGCACAAGCTCCTGCGGCGTTATCGCTTTTACGGCTTCCAATTGGCCGCGTTTTTCTTTATCCGACAAAATTTCAGTCAATCAAGTTCTCCTTTCAACAACAATGACGGAAAAAATGCAAAATTGTGACAGCTATTTTAAGATATTATTGAAAATATTTCCTCTTATTTTCAAATGCGCATAAAAAAGCCGGACTCATAAGCCCGGCTGTAACTTGGTAATTTATTCAGGAATTCTGTGTAATAGGCTAATAGTTTCTGTATAGAATGTTTCAATTATCTACTTTAAGATGACCATTCGAAGCAGAAACTTTGTGTTATTAATACATTACTTCAGGTTGAATAAGGATTGTTGTATATTTATCTTGAGTAGTATTTGTATTTGCTATTAAGCCGCTTACCAATAATGCCTCATTATTTAGATAAAATTGATCTATCTCAAATTCATCTTGTCCATTATAAAAGGCAATATCCATATTCAATGCATTGTTTTCATCTTGGAAAGCAGTTAAAGCCAGACCGCAGTTGCCAAGTTCTGCTATCATCACTTCCTGACCAGCATAAGCCGTCACTCTTAAAGATGATACAAATTTATAACCATTTTGGTTCCCCAAAAATGCCTGGAGATTATTAATCATATAATTGGGAATTGCAGCGTATTTTATGTTAGTATATTGCTGTTGGGAAAAGTAAATATTCTGGTTATTCAAATAATTTTCAAGTGAAGAAATCTCAAAACTTGAGTATTCATTGCTCTGAGTAAATATTTTTACAGATTTGTCTATTTGATGGTTAACATAATTTTCAAGTGAAGAAGTCTCGGAATTTGAGTCTTCACTACTTTTGGAAAATGTTGTAACAGATTTGTCTATTGGATTTTCGATAATAAAATTTTCAACAGGGATATCCTCATTCAAAACCAGTGCTCTTAATCGTGCCAGTTTATTAGTTGTATTCTTAATTATCTGGCCTAATACAGTTGTTTCATGGAATGGAATTAATCCTAAAACAACGAATGCAATTATTATAACCGCCGCAAATTTTGTGATTCGAATTTTCATAATATTTCTCCATATATTTTCCTGCCTTTTTTGGGGCTGGGGAGTAGTTGTTGTATTTTTGTTTTCTATTATTTTAAGGATTTCACTTTCCGCGGCATGGTATGTCTGCTTATCAACAGTTATTTTGCTGACTTGCTCTGTATATTCAAGAAGTGACTTTAGCCGCTTTAGTTCAGTGCTGCATAAGTTACATTCGGCAAGGTGTTTTTGCACTTGTGTGATTTGCTGCTCTGGTAATTCACCGAGAGCAAAATCTGTTAGCATTTCATTTATTTTTTTATGTTCGTTCATAACGCACCTTCTTTTCAAACAAGATAATCACCAAGTTCTTTTGCAAGCTTTTTTAATGCTCGATGCAGATGAACTCTTATGGTTTCCTTTGAGCAATCCATCATCTCGGCGATTTTTTCTGCTCTTAAACCTTCCATTCTCGATAAAACAAATACCTGTGCCTGGCGTTTTGGTAATTTCGCGATACATCCGGCCAATTTCTTATGCAGTTCCACGGCTTTTAAATTCTCGTCCGGCTCATTGTTTGAGGCAGGATGTTCCTGATGTTCCAACAAAGAAGTTCTGGTCTTCTGGTGTTTTGCCAGACGGATAGCTTTACGTATTGTAATCTTGTAAATATATGCGTTCCAGTTAGTTTGGCCGTTGAATTTATGCCATCTGCGCCATATCTCAAGAAATACTTCCTGATGGACATCCTGTGCAGATTGAGAATCCCGCAGAATCCGGGTTGCTGTATTAGAAACTATCGGACTGTATTTATTCACTAATGCCTTAAAACTCTTTTGCTGCACAATTATCCTTATTTCTAAATTATTCAGTCGTGCACGACCTGGATTACAATTGCATTCCTATAATTATAGAGTCTCAGAATGAAATTTCGTTTACAAAATAATGTTGAAAAAAGAATTTTTTTAAAAATGTGGAATCATTCATAATCGGTCAGTTTGAGTTATATAGCTCTCTATTGCTTCTTTACTACTATTCCGACCGAACGCCATTTCTTTTTGAATTCTTCGAAGGATAAAATTTCTTTTCCGGTCGCGGGATTTCCTATAATCACTTCATCATCTTTCACTTTCAGGACAGTAATATAGTGGTCTATAAGGAACGAGAATTTCGTGACTACAATTACGGGGCAATTTCCTTTTAACTCGTATATCGAATCGAAGCAGCGATAAGTACAAACTACGCCATCAGAGCTATACATCTTTTCAATTGCTTCTTTCAGGAGGTCGTCAGATGTACCAGTTTGCGGCGTAGTATATGCCTGTATTGCAAGCTCTCCTTCATTGGCTTCTATTCCAATTTGATATAGAGCTGTTGCCGCTGCTGCCGGGCCGCATGTGTAATTGGTAGTTTGCAGGCAAATTCCGTGTTCTGAAAATTCGGTTTCTATTTTTTCAAGCTCAGCTCTGATGAGAATCGGGCTGATGAAAGGAATGACGAAAAAAACAACTGAAGCTATTGTAACAAAAATAGTTAGAATTACTTTTTGTCTAAATAACGAAAGCCGCGGTATCAATGTACTGAATATCATCGGGATGGTTATCGAAAATATTACATATTCCATCCTGCCTTCAGTGAGCCATGAGAAGGGCGGATAAAATACAAGCCGATAGAAATGTCTTGTCAATGCAATAAGAATAATCAGTATTAGGGGAGGAAGATAGCAAACAAGCCAAATGCGTTTTTTATATTTTGTCGTTAAAAGCCCGAGAGCAACTCCAATATCTGCTAATATAAGGACACAGATAGTCTCAAGCCATGGATGCATTTATCTTCTCCCAACGCATTGTCACGATGTTGCATTAGCTCGGCGGCTTTTTAAGCTCTTCGATTTTAGGTAAGTCTTTCAGCGTATTAAGGCCGAAAACCTCAAGGAATTTCTTAGTAGTGCCATAGAGCATAGGTCTTCCAAGAATCTCGGCGCGACCTACGATTTTGACGAGCCCTTTTAAGCTTAATGAGCGAATAACCTCTCCGACCGCAACTCCTCTGATTGCTTCTATATCTGCGCGGATTACGGGCTGTTTGTATGCGATTATTGCCAGAGTCTCCATAGCGGCCGGACTTAGTTTGGTTTCGCTCCTTGCACGTAATAATTTTTTCAGCCAGTGATTGTATTTGCTTAAAGTGAGCATCTGGAAGCCACCGGCTATCTGCTCAATCCTAAAAGCATTGTGATTAGATTCGTATTTGTCATTGAGATTTTTTATAAACTCGCGTACCTGTGTTGTTGTGGATTCTGTAATGTTTGCCAGTCTTACGGGAGTAAGCGATTCGTCACTTGCGAATAATACAGCTTCGATTACCGATTCGAGAGTTGTACCATCTTCAAGTATTACAGGCAATTCGGATTCCTCGGACTGGTCGGATTCTTCGGACTCGTCTGACACGTCCGAGGCTTCGGGCTCTTCGGAGATGTCTGATGTTTCGGAATCTTCGACTTCCTCCGAAATGTCGGACTCGTCGGATACGTCAGACAAGTCTGACTGATCGGATTCTTCAACATCGACTTCGATAGATTCTTCCGCTATTTCAGAATCTTCGTTATTGTCCTGAACCTGTAATTGTTCTTCAGCTTCCTGCTTTTCTTCGTTTATTATATCCTGTTTGTCTGTCATATACTCATCCATCTAAAAGGGTCAGAATCTTTCTTACTGATTTTTATTATCGTATCTTTTAGGGGTTTTTGCAATTGTTTTGCGAGTTTTTTCAGAATAAACCTTTCCGAATTCGTATGACTCAGGCATATACAGGTCAAATTCGCTTCCTGGGCGGCTATCGCCTCGTGATGTTTCAATTCGCCTGTAAGGTACAAATCAGCTTTTTGTGCTATGATGGTATTTATGATTTTACCGCAAGTACCGGCACATACAGCCGCTTTTTTCACGATTCTTTTACCATCTCCGACAAGTCCTATTGCTTTTGCACCGGTTACTTTTTTGACATTTTTTACCAGTTCTGAAATTTTAGCCGGTTTATCGAGCATACCGATTCTTCCCAGGCCATGAAGGTCTTCATTGTAAAGCTTGACTATATCGTAAGCCGGCATTTCATAAGGATGAGCCTTTTTCATAGCTGCTATAACCGCACCGAGTTTTGGAGAAGGAACAATTGTCTCGAATCTTATCTCATTTACTTTTTCGAGTGTACCTTTTTTGCCGATAGCAGGTTTTGCGCCTTCGAGCGGCTTGAAAGTTCCCGTTCCCTCTGAGCCGAATCCGCAATTACTGTAATTTCCGATAGCACCCGCGCCCGCGGCGAAAACCGCGTTCGATACTTTCGCAAGCGAATCAGCCGGTACAAAAACAATCATCTTGTAATTGTCACCGTCTGAGTATTGGATATAATCTCCGATTGGTTTTGGATTTGTAATGCCGAGTATTTCAGCGAGGCCGTCGTTTACTCCACCGGTAAGAATATCAAGTGCGGTGTGGATTGAATAAACCGCGATATTCGAGCGAATCAGTTCGTAAACAACATAAGTGGAATCGTCTGTAGTAATTTTTTTCAGGCCGTCCCAGATAACAGGGTGATAACTTATGATTAGGTCGATTTTTTCTCTTTTAGCTTCGGCCAGAACTTCCTTCGTCGTATCGATTGTCAGAAGTATTTTTGTTACATCCTTTTTCGGGTCGCCAATCAACAATCCTACGTTGTCCCAGTCGAGAGCCATTTTAACCGGGATGATTTCGTTAATCTTTTCGGCAATATCTTTTATTTTCATTGTTTAATCAGTCCTGTAAACGTTTCTAAATCTGCATTTTTACCATCACCTCCTTTTATACCATCGGCACCATAACTTTGCAATCTGTAACCATATTCTAAAATATACTTATTTTTCCACGGGTCATACATATAGCTTGCCCTTATGTATGGTCCCGCCCATATTTCTTCGAATCCCTCGGGACAAACAATCAAATCCTCAAGCTTGCTTGGCAGCCGGCCTGTATCGGTAATATAATTATGTATCGCGGCTCGGATAGGCTCCATCTTAGCCTTTGCAATTTGAGAATCCGATACACCTTTGCCAACATAAAATCGAGGCGCAAGAAAGAAAAATAACGTTATGACAATAACGAGAGATATCGTTAATAATTCTTTGATAAACATTATTAATTTCTTTTTGTCAATCATTGTAAACATCCATATCATAACCTTCGCCGTCGGGTAGTCCGTCTTCGCCATAACTTATGATTTCATAACTTCCACTATAAACATTATATATGAATTTTCTGTCCCATGAATCATATAACTGTTTTTCTTTCAGATAAGGTCCATGCCATACACTTTCGAGGCCAGCAGGGCAGGTTACTAAATCTTCGAGTTTAGGTGGTAGTTTACCTGTGTTAAGTTTATATACATTAATCGCGGATTCAATTGGTGTTATTTTAGAACGTGCTGAATCCCATCTTGGCTTTTCAATACATGCAAAAAAACGTGGAGCTATCATTCCTCCTAACAGAAATAGAGCCAATATTATTAGAATTATTATTGTTATTATGTTTTCAATTTTCATTATGAATTATTTCCTGTCAATCATTATAAATATCCGCGTTATAACCTTTTCCTCCCGACTTACCATCAGCACCGTAGCTTTTTAAAGTATAGCCGGCCGGATTTTTGACGTTATCAATAATATAAATATAAGGCCTATCCAATGGATCATTAAGCTGTTTTGGTTTTAGATATGGGCCAGACCAGCCTTGAAGTCCGGGATTTGTTACTAAATCATTGAGTGTTGCAGGATATTGATTAATATTTAGTAAATAGGCCTCTATTGCAGCTTCAATTGGAGCCATCCTTGCTCTTGCCGAATTCAATGGGATTGAATTTATAGAATGTCGGTCGAATATTTTAGCAATTTTTGCTATAACGTGCTTTAACTTGAAATTTTGCGGTCGAGAATAAATATCTGCTCGCAGGGAAACGATGGATATAAAAGCTGCGATAAGCAGGGGAGCAAGAAGTACTGCCGCGATTTTGTGTTTTAATCCAAAATGTTTCGGTCTTTTATTTTTCTGGTTATCAAAATCGTTTTCCATTCCGAAGCTCTCCTTTAAGTATAGTTATTTCAACACTATACGCGCATACCGATACCAGCACATATCACTTAATAAATTTAGACTTAATGCTTTAAAAAAACTCAGTGTTCCACGATTCCGCAGGTCCTTTTCATTCTTCTATTCGGACTACTGATATGATAGACGCTGGAGAATACGATTTTGATGCAAAAAAATAAAAAAATATTTATTCAAACTAACGGAATCATTTATTTTTTTTGTTTATCTTTCCAGCTTTTTATTACATCGTCGAATTTTTCATCGATATGCTGGAGGTACCATTCATCAATAATTGATTTTTTAAAACGCCACTCCTTACCTAACTTTGCGCCGGGTATTTTCTTTTCCTGCGCCCATGTATAAATAGTCTGCGGCTTGAGCCTGAGGTATTCCGCAACCTCTTCCAATGTCATTATGTCACTTGCCACAAATATCAACCTTCCTCGTTTATTCTTTTTCCTTATTGTCCTGGTTTTGTTTTTCTCCGGATGGAGTGACGATGTCAATCGCAGATTCAACTATTGCCAAATAGAAGTTTCCCTGACGCTCTCTGAATATTTGAAAAGGCATATCTTTGCTGGCGATAAAAGGTCTTAAGTTCCATGATAATTGCATTCCCACGAAAGCCAGAATCAGTATCCAGAACTTGAAAACGGCCACTCCGATTTTTGGATAAACATTTTTCTGCTCACAGGCGTATTGCAACGCATCGAGAATCGTCTTCATACCAAAAATAGCTGAAATACCGAAGATACCTACATGCAGAAGTTTCAGGAACGAGTAATTATTTCCAGTAATGAGAAAGAATATAACTATCGTGGAAAACGAAACCATAATAATCGAAATCATTACGAATCCTGAAAGTATTATTTTCAGCATTTGCCAGAATCCGAGCCTGGAGCCGAGGACATGCTGAATTACATAAAAAGCTGGAAAGCAAACCAGTATAGAAAGCGTAAACAGAAGGGGAACCTTGAACGCAGAACTAATCGCCTGCTGGAAACTATTATAGCTGCCCATAACAATCCCGTACGCAAAAGAGCAAATACATATCAAAAAGTATTGGCTCAGGATTTTTTCTAATGTGTTTTCCTCGCTTGTCAGTTTCTCAAAGAAGTGTTCTTTGTCATGAAAATCTTTGAAAAATTCGAATGGAGACAATTTCTTCATATCCATAATATACCTCTCAAAAAAAACGTTTATAGAATTTTATTAAAATATACTGTAGAAATAGCAGGAAGTCAAGTATATTACTGTTTATTACTGTTTGTTGGTGTATGTATCTATTCGTAATGTGTGCGCAGACTTTCACTGTATGTAATATAAGCTCTTTAGATACAAGTATTTATAAGTGATTTATATGTTTTATTCTTGTCCTGAAAATATTTTTGGGTATTTTTTCGGTTTATTGAATTTTATTCATTATTTAAGGGTTTGTTTCCAACTAATTCATTGTATTTGTCTATAAGCAGTTTTGTTGTTTCACCTACAATGCCTTTATTTACGACGTGTTGTTCGACCTGAACTACCGGCATGACCTGCATTATGACATTTGTGAGGAAAATTTCATCCGCTCCGATGACATCGTTGATATTGAGGTCCTTTTCCACCAGTTCGATAGTATTGCTCATTGCGAGTTTGCAGATAGTTTTTCTCGCTATCCCGGCAAGGACAGGAGTATAAAGAGGCGGTGTAAAAACCTTCGAATCCTTAACCAAAAAGACATTACTCACACAACCTTCGGCAAGTTTGTTATCAGTAGTAAACCATAACGCTTCGGCCGCTCCTTTTTGATGTGCGTTTTGCAATGCAAGCATACGCGAGAAGTAGCTTGTCGTTTTATGCCCGCAGGTAGGATCGTTCGTGTTTTGCCTGTATGGGCAAAGTGTTACAAGTACACCTTTTTCATAATATTCTTTCGGATAAGGCTGCAACTGAGTTGCGGTAATCAGCATTGTAGCCTGTTTGTTTTCCTGCGACAGTGACATAGAGCCGCTCGATACAGTAAGACGCAATCTTGCATCAGTGAGACTGTTCGCATCGAGAAGATTGTAAATTGAATCGCTTATGAATTTTCGCTCGTTGTCAATTTTTATCGAAAGGGCGTTCGCACTGAAAAACAGCCTGTCCAGGTGGTCATCGAGTGAAAAAACCTTGCCGTTATAACTGCGCATAGTCTCGAACAGTCCCGCCCCATATAAAAAGCCGCTATCGGTGACTGATAGGTTTGCTTTTTCGTTATCGATTATTTTGTCATTTAAAAAAACTTTTTCTGACATTATATTTCCTTCGTAAACTTTATAAAACTTTTGTTATGTTTTTTATTCCGGCTAAGAGTGCTTTTGCTTTTATTATTGTTTCTTCCCATTCTGATTCTGGTTGGGAATCGGCAACTATTCCGCCGCCGCTCTGGAAGTATGCTTTATTATTTTTGATTATGATTGTTCTGATTGCTATATTAAAAGATGTATTTCCGTTCAGGCCGATGAAACCTATACTGCCGGTATAAACTCCTCTGGCGGTTGGTTCGGTTTCGTCGATAATTTCCATCGAACGGATTTTCGGTGCGCCTGTAATTGAGCCGCCGGGAAACATTGCTTTCAGGATATCGCAAAAAGATATATTCTCGCGAAGTTGTCCCGATACAGTCGCAACCGCGTGATAAACGGTTGGATATGTTTCTATAGTTCTGGACTGAGTGACTTTTCGTGTGCCGGGTACGCATATTTTTGCTACATCGTTTCGTTCAAGGTCGATTATCATATTCAACTCGGCCTGCTCCTTTTCGTTGTGCAGCAATTGAGAAGCGTAATCTATATCGGAATTTTCTATTCTCGGTCTTGTTCCCTTGATTGGTTTTGTGCTGATGATTCCATTATCTATTGTGATAAACATTTCAGGTGAAGCACTTACGATTTTCAAATCACTCGAATCGATATAGGCAGAATAAGGACTTGGATTATGCTGGTTCTGCCAGTTAAAAAGCTCGATTGCATCTGCATTAAATTCATACTCGAATCTTCGCGAGAAATTTATCTGGTAAACGTCACCATCGAAAATATATTTTATTATTTTCTCGAAAGTGTACATGTAATATTCCTTATTCATATTGCATTGAATTTTGGAAAAATCTGCATGTTCAGAACTTTCAGAAACAGAAGGGGGTATTGTTATTTTTTGTGATTTAGAAATTAATTCTTCAAGTGCATCGAGTTTTTGTTCGGGTCCTTCGACGTCACCTTGTATATCGAGAGCAAATAACCAGAAATGCTTTTCGCGATGGTCATAAGCGATGACACTATCGTAAAAGCAAAGTCTTATGAGCGGCATAGTCAAATCATCTGTTGTTGTTACCGGAATCTTTTCGATGTATCTATTCAGTTCGTAGCTGAAAAATCCAATCCATCCGCCGCAGAAAATATTTTCAGGCAGCAGGGGAGTGGAATCCTTATCGAGTTGATACTTGCTTAGGATTTTCTGAAGTTTATCAAAAGGATTACTTTGCCCGGATTTGAACTCGAATATTTCCTTAGGTTGAGCGGCCCAATAGCTATATCGTCCCGCTTCGGTAATAGAAGAATTTGCGCCGAGAATAGATGCAGATTCTAATTCGGAAAACAACTTATTTAAAGCAGGTAAATTCGCCTGCTCAGAAATGTTTCTGTAGTGCAATTTACATAAGATATTTTGATTTTCAGTAATAAGGGTATTTGTTATCATACTAATGATATTTATTTAGAGACTCTAACAAAAGGAGTTTTTTGTGGCATGGCCATCCTGGCCATGCTTCATGGGCAAGATGCCCATGACACGATTCATTTTGTTAGAACTTCTTAAAGATTACTTTTAATTTCATCGAGATTATTTTTTGCGTTCGGGACCATCTTAAAAAATCCATCGAGTTTTTCACAAGCGTAATCATCGCAGTATGCGCAGTTTTGAATGCCTTTTGCTTTGCCGCATTTTCTTATTTGGCAAACATTACAATGCCCGATTAAACGTTTACTATCTGAGATACAGCCGTCACAATTTATGTCGGAAGGTTTCAAATCAACTTTGTATTGTTCTGACCATAACTTTGCCATTTCAGCTCGTTTTTCATCGTCATTATTTTGTGTCGCGATGAACGCACCGCAATCACTGCATACCAAGCCGCAAAAACCTGTCATTATTTCCATTTTTTCCCCTTTTCTAAATTTAACAAAATCTATTCGATTGTATATAACCACCATCTTGCCTTGTTTTGACTTTTTGACCTTGCCTGTCTTTCGAAATACAAGGTCATTATAATATTATCAGTGGTTTGGATTTTGTACCAGTGTTTTCTCAGATAAATCTCCGAACTGCCGCTTCTGCATGGCCCGGTTTCCTTCCAAACTTCGAGCACTTCGGCAACTTCGTATTCTTTATCTCTCCATGTAAATATCGCAGGCAGGCCGGGTTCACCCCTCGTCATAGCGGCTGTATTGAATGTGCCTTTTAGCGGCTTTATTGTTTCGCTAACAAATTCCTCACCCATTTCGTTCTTACATTGCTTTGAATTCTTCGATAATTTTGATTGCCGCGGAAGAACCTATTCTATCTGCTCCGGCTTCGAGCATTGCAATCGCCACTTGTGCGGTTTTAATTCCACCTGCGGCTTTTATTTTGCATTTCGGAGCTGATTCTTTCATTAATTTTACTGCTTCGACTGTCGCGCCACCGGCAGCGTTCATACCTGTACTGGTTTTCACAAAATCTACTCCGATTTCCTGCGCAATTTTACAGACTGCGATTATCTGCTCGTCAGTCAATACCGCAGCTTCGATAATTACTTTGAGCAAAACAGGAGGTTTCATTGACCTGCACGCATTGAGAACCGAAGCAATATCATTACTCAAATATTTATAGTCACCTTCAATAATTGAAGCCAGGTCCGCAACCATATCGATTTCATCTGCTCCGGCGAAAATAGCTTCTTTGGCTTGTGCGACTTTTATTTTTGTGGAATCGGCTCCAAGAGGAAAGCCCGCAACACCGTCTATTTTGACCTGCGTATTATGCAAAATCTCAGATGCAAAAGGAATCCATCGCGTATTAATACACGCCGTATGGAAACCGTATTCTATCGCTTCGTGACATAATTTTTCAATCCTGTCTTTTGTCGCGGTAGGGTCAAGTAATGTATGGTCGATACAACCTGCTAATTGACTAACTGAAATTTTATTATTAATGTCTGTCATTTGTTACCTTAAAGTTTAAATATATTCTGAATCTTTACTGTTATTGTAAAACATTTTTTATAACCATCGCCGAACTCGTTTTTTATATTCAAGAAAGTCTTGTCCAAAAGTTTGTTCGAGAATTATTTCTTCTTCGTTTATAAATTTAAAGTTAATTATGATAAAAAATAAAACAGGCCCTATGAAAGGTGTAACACTGCCCAAACAAACACTGATTCCTGAAAGAATAGCTGCCATTCCAAGATACATAGGATTGCGACTAAAGACAAAAGGGCCTTCTTCAATAAGGCAGCTTGATTCTTCGAAAGGCTTAACAGTTGTTTGTTTATTTTTGAACAGTTTGTCCGCATGTAAATTCAGCCATATACCTGCACCTATTAAAAGAATTCCTAAATAATTAAAAGGTGAATTAATGAATTTTTTAATTGGTAAGATAAAATGAAGGCCTATTGTCATAACGAGAAATAATAAGAAGTATGTCGGTGGTAAAATTCTTTTGTTCATGATTTTTCACCTGTAATACATAATCCCATCGGATCGGTTTTGACATTGAATGATTTCAAGTTTGTCTTTAATAGTATTTGTTCTATTTCTGAAGCAGTATATGATGCATTTATCGAAGTTATAAATCCTGGTTTTATTTCTTTGGGTTTAACAAAAAGCTTCAAAAGAAATTTGATAAACGGACTCATGTCCCTGCGAAGGTCTGCAATGCAAAACTTTCCAGAAGGCTTCAACACACGATATATTTCATTAAAAACATCTTCAGGTTTGGACCATTCGTGCAGCGAGCTTGTGGAGAAAACGCCATCGAAAGTATTATCGTTGAAAGGTATTTTATCTGCACTGCTTATTATATACTCGACTCTGTTATCAAAACCATACTCTTTAGTATTCCTTTTTGCAACCTTAACCATATCGTGACTTATATCCAGTCCTTTTAATTGTGTTGCATCTGTTTTTTTGAGCCATTCGAGTCCTACATAACCCGGACCGGAACCGATTTCCAGAGCCATGCCTGCATTGATTCCAGCTTTTATAATCATGTCTGTTTGCTGCCAGCCTTTATCACGCAGCCTTCTTGCCAACTGGTCAAAAATCTCGACATC
>JAFGPS010000132.1 GCA_016936075.1 Sedimentisphaerales bacterium
GATTCGAAATAGAATTGAATTATTATAAGAACACTATAAATGTTTTGAGAAACTGCTTTGGCAACAAGCCCGAAGGCGGGAATCCATTTTAAAATAACTGTCATTGCGAGACTTCGTAGCTTTAGCGAAGTAGTCGCGGCAATCTTCAAATGGTTCTACTGTTTTCTGTGTCCTGTATTCAGTATTCTTATTTTATTCTTTAACCGGAATCAAAACTTCGTTTCGTCTCAAAAACCAAAGCTGGAACGGAGGGTCATACCTTGCGAAGATTGGTTCGCCGATGATTTGAAGTTCCTTATCTGAAATGAACTGCTCGAGCTTGGATTTATGTGATTCGTATCGTTTCTTACTCCATGTCCCGGAATAACGAACAGCCGCTATTGTTTGAGATGGTATTTCACGAATAGTGACATTAGAATCGAGCGGCTCGGGAATTGTTTCGAGTGTATATTTCGAAGGCACAAGAAAACTGACCACCCATTTGTCTTCTGATTTTTGCTGATTCACCGGCGCAGTCATGGAAATCTTTTCGGATTCATTGCTCTGGTTCACCGGCGCGGTCATTGATATAGATTCCTTCGTGCGGTTATTACCTGAAATATAATCGAAGAGTCTCCTGAAAGCGATGTTCCCAGCCTTATCGAAATCAGAATCAACAATCGTTTCGGCGACTATCTGCGGCTGATATTGACGTACCTCGAAGTTGCCTTCTTTGCTGATAACAGTATATTTAGCTTTTTCGATTCCCACACTAAAACAAGATGTCAAAAGTATCGACGATAAAACCAACACAATAACCAGTAGTATTTTATTCCTAACCATAATATACAATTAATTAAACCACATATTTCCATAAATACTACAAAATAATATTAAACTTTTTACTATACGTTATATGTTGAACGCTGTTCACTGTCCTTTTTTTCTTGCATAATACACTTTTATAATATAACTTCTTTCTCAGCAAGCGAGCATTGCTTTTTTATGATAATTAGTATTTATTTAAATATATTTGAGGAATAATAACGTGATATATATTCGTTATATATTATCTGGGGGAATTCTAATAATTTCTTTATATATGATATTCTATAATGATATTATTGTGCCTTATCACTGTTACATTCAGAAAAGGAAAGAGAGTGAATCACTTATACCAATAGTAGGAGGATTGTTTGGATGGATAGGATTATCACTTCTTCCTGTAAATATATCTTGGTGGGTTATTTTACCTCTTTTTATCGATATTGGATGTTTACCAATGATTATTGCAGCACTTATTGATATTTGTATATTGAAACGTTGGAAAAAGAAAGACAAATGGCATTAAAAATAAAGAGGAAAAAGATTATGTCACGAACAACTTGTCCTGATTGTAACGAAGAACTTCAACCTATAAAAATTATTGATGCGACATTGCGTTCTGCAGGTGGTTCAGGTCACGGTCATGTCGAATTATCTTATTCAGCAGTCGATGCTGAACGAAGTTTATTTATGGGCGCATTTAAACGAGAAGGTACGATTCAAGGCAAATTATGTCCCAAGTGCGGCCGCATACTTCTCTACGCCGGGCCTAAATGAGAATGCCAATGAAAGTTTAAACGTTATGAAAAAATCATCTATAAAGAAAATTTGTGCGGCTTTTGTCGTGATTATTTTTATTGTAATCACAATATCTCTGGACACATCTGAATATTTACCTTCATATCAATTCTGCAGCGAACGTGGGAAATTTGTTAGAGTGCGTACCTCCGATAGTGGTCCTTTATTTAAAGTTCAACAAATTATCTATTCTTGTTCATTCGAAGCGGATTTCAACGATATATGCACTCAGGCGGATAAAGAACTCTCGGCTTTGGGATATATATCGGATTCTCCATTGTTTCAGACCGATGCACGCGTGTATCAATTAAATGGAAATAGTCAGAAGGATTTTATTCTTGTTACAATCTTTGATAATCGAAAGTATGAAAAATATGATCCTGATAAGAGTTCCGGTTATTATAGTCAGGATAACGAATTTTCTTATCAAGACGGCTGGGTTTCAGTCCAAGTTGAAGAAATCAAAACTCAGAAAAAATATATATCTATAATAAAACAAATTTTTTATAAAATGCGAGGTTCGAAATAATTCGGATACCATGAGATTTTTATGAAAAAATCATCTATAAAGAAAATTTGTGCTGCGTTTATTATAATAATAGTTTTTGTTATTCTATTTGCTTTTATACTTCCCAAACCCGCTTCTGAACCACCAATACCTACGTTCAATTTCCTTAGCGGCCAAACACTAACTGCTCAAATAAAACAGAGTCATCTGCTGTTAGTATTAGCCAAACACTATTTATATATTCGTTCGAAGCTGACTTCAATGATATTGTAGCCGATGCAAATGCGGAATTATCTGCTTTGGGATATGTAAACAGTTTTATTCTGGAAACGGATCCTCCTTTTATTAAGTATTATTTACATGGCAAGAAACCGATAATATTTACTTCAGTTGGTATCATTAAAAACCATAAAATGAGTAAATTTTCAGCACTAGAAAATTCTGAAAAAATGCTTACTGAATACAGGCATAAATCGGAAGATGGCTGGCTATCAGTAGAAATCGAACAAAGCGTACAACATAATCGGTTAATAGCTGAAATAAAACACTTCTTTACTAAATTGAGAGGTTCGGAATAGTTCAGATTGTATGGAATTTTCATGAAAAAATCATCGGTTATAAAAATATGTTCAGCCGTTATTGTGTTTGCTGTGATTTCTGTTGGTATTATTTTGCTGCGTTCTCGTTTTATATCAATGCCATATTTTGAATTTCTCAAGAATCCGAAGCCTTTTGTTAAAAATGTCGAACATTTCAACGGTAAATTTGGAGTAAGAGAATCAAAATTTCATTATGCTTTTGAAACTAATTATAATGAATTTTATGCGAGAGCTTCTGAAGAGTTGAAAAAACTAAACTTTAAACCTGATAATTCAATAATTTATGCTATATCTGAAGGTTCGAAGATTGTCCAGCCAGCAGGCGGACGTGAGTGGTATTTCAAAGATTCAAATGGTTCTGTTAGTGTTGTAATCTATCGTAATTATAAACTATCTGAAGAAGAAAAGAAGCTTCAGAAATTATATACAGGATCTATATATGGTGAAGATTGTGTTGTAGTGAATATACATCATAGCAAAAAAGCGAATCAGCTTGTAAAATTCGTCGACCCGATTTTAAACAAACTGTCGGATTTTTAAATTGCCAGTGGCTTGTTCAACTAAAAATAGCGTTTATCGGCAGTTTGGGACAGTTTTTGTATTTTTCTTGATAGATTGGGCAAAATGTGATATAAATTCCGACTGATTTGCGGCCTGGCCTCAGGAGAGTTGATTGCCGCAAAAAAGGAGTTTTTTATAAATTGGGTGAATGAAAATGAACAAACTGCAATATGCTTTTATTCTAATCGTATCAGCTTTTCCCGTTCTGTGTTTTCCTATGACTTCATTGCCGAGCGGTATAATAAACGGCGATTTCTCTCAGGACCCGCCCGGATATGGCTGGTCATTTTCAGATGAAGGCGTGGACCTCTTCAGCGATTCTACGGCATGGAACAATAACGGTCTTGGAGTATTATTTACATTCAATGAATCTGAGCCGAATATAAGCGAGTTGTACCAGGACAATATTTTACTGCTGCCGGGTGACACTCAGTTGATTTTCGATTTGGTTATGTACAAAAGCGAAGACGGCGGTGAAACAGATATATTCACCGCTACGTTCGGAACCGCACAATATACTTTGCTCGCTTCGGATTTCGCCGGAACCGAATATTCCGAAACAGTCGTGATGGACCTCTCCGGCCTAACGTCCGGGCCATACAATCTGACCTTCCAGTTGGAAAACGACCCCGATGGTATCGAGACAACCGTACTAATAGACAACGTACAATTTATCCCCGCTCCAGGCGCACTTCTATTGGGCATTATTGGGGTATTTTCTACCGCTGCTTCAAGAAAGTTAAAAGCATAGCAAATAGTGAATAATGAGTTGTCGTTGGTAAATAGTTTCTTCATTATTTCTTTGAGTCCTCGGTGCCCTCTGACTTCGGCGAGCTCAGTCGAGTTGTGGCCTAAAAAATAATAAAGTTTTTTGTGTTAATTCGTGTTCATTTGTGGTTAAATTATCCCCCTAAATATCTTAAAAAAATTATGGGTAGAATTTAACTGTGTTAAAAATCGGCAATCTTGTTTTAAAAGTACCTTTTATTCAGGCTCCGCTGAGCGGCTATAGCGATTACGCGATGCGCAGACTTGCGCTCGATTTCGGTGCGCCTCTGACTTTTGCGGGCGTTATGCTTGCCAAAAGCGCTGCTCATCCAAAGATATTGAGAAAACCAGACTTTCAACCCCACGAAGATGAACATCCCGTCGGTGCCCAAATTTTCGATAATGATATGGCAATGATGGTCAAGGCTGCGAAGGACCTTCAGGATACCGGCTACGACATAATCGACTTGAACTTTTCCTGCCCAACTCCGAAAGTTGTCAGCCGTAAGCGTGGCGGCTGGATGATGAATGACCCTGACATTGTGCTGGAAACTTATAAAAGGGTACGCGATGTAGTGACATGTCCGCTTACAATTAAGGTTCGCATAGGTTTCGACTCAAGCGAATATTCTTACGACTATTTTTATGAAATAGTTTCGGAAGTGTCTCGCCTGGGTATTGATGCGATAACAATTCACGGCCGGACCGTTGAGCAGAGATTCACCGGGCCTTCGAACTGGGACATTCTCGCGAAAGTGAAAGATGAGTTTCCGAACTTAACGATAATCGGGAGCGGTGACCTTTTCGAGCCGGTGGATATTATTAATAAACTCAAAACATCAAAAATTGATGGCGTACAAATCGCTCGCGGAGCAGTTGGAAATCCTTGGATTTATAAAGGCCTTATCGATGTCTGGGAAGGCAAACCCGCTCCCGAAACTCCGAACCTGGCCGAGCAGGCAGAGATTATGAAAAAACATTTCGATATGATTAGTAAGCTTTATGACCGGAAAAAAACAGTCTGGTATTTCCGCAAATTTGTTGTTCGCTATTGCAGACTCCACCCGATGCGCAAGCATGTCCTAAGAAGCCTCATCGCCGCAAAAACCGGCCAGGAACTTATAGACTCAATAGACCACTGGTACAGTGATAACGAAAAAGTTAAGAGTGACTAATCGTGACGTAATGCTACGACCGGATCGACTTTGGAGGCGCGGATTGTGGGGTATATTCCGGCTAAGAGACTAATCAGAATTGAAAAAGTTATTGAGCCTAAGCAAAGCCATAACGGGAAGCTGAAGTAACTCATGTGCGGAACACCTTGTCCGCTAAGAATTTGATTTGCAATTAAGTTTATTATTGTGCTTACTATCCACCCCAGAGCGAGGCCGAATACACCGCCAAGAAAACCGATTAAACCTGCTTCGAATAGGAATATTTTTTTGATGTCACCATTACTTGCTCCGACGGCTTTCATTATTCCGATTTCCCTGTATCTCTCGAGGATTGACATAACGAGAGTATTAACAATTCCCAAAGATGCCACTGTAATAGCTATCATAGCGATTGCAAAGAAAAACAGGTCCATGAAAATAAACATTCTTTTAATTTCCTCAAGTTGGTCGATGAGCGCGAATGTATTGAAACCAGAATCTTCGACCCATTTTTTGACAGAGTCGATATATTTCGGATCCTTTAGCTTTATACCTACCATCGAATAACCCTGCGGCTGGCCGATTGATTGAAAGATGTCCGAAATGCTCGTGATTTGTATTTTCTTCATCTTTTCCGATATACCTGCAGGGATTAGGATATTTGTTCTCATAGCAATCGGACCTGACATTCCAGTTAATTCCATTACGCCGGAGATTGTGAATTGGTAATTCTTGCTTGAAAAGGGAAGTCCCTTGCCCTGCAAAAAAGAAAGGATGTTTGGTAAACTTTCGATGCTCAACTCAAATGCAAGAGTAGAAATTTCTAATTTCTTGCCAATGACACTTTTAGCGTCTTTAATGCCCATGTTTCGGAGCATTGAATCACTGATTAAGACAGAATTTTCTTCATCGGAATCAAAAAAAGAACCTTCTCGCAATTTAATAAATCCTGTTTTGGAAATTTGAGCAGGTAGAGCCTGAATCATCTCGAAGTTTTCTTTGTCGTTGAAACGTACCATAGCAGGAAAACGAATTTCCGGAAATGCCGCTTCCACGCCTTCTATGGCGGAAAGCTCTTTGACAAAGTCTTCATCAAGTATACGAACTGGCTGGTTAATATCTTTCGCAGGGGGAATGTAGCCCTGGTCATCCGGGTCATAATGGTCGCTATTGTTTTGATTTCTTTCTGCTGAGCGGGGAAACACACTTATGTAATTAAATAGGCCAAGTTCATTGAAAGTGCTTGTAACGTTATTTTGCATACCTTTACCGAACGCGAACATTGAAACAAGCGCACCAATTCCAATTACTACTCCGAACGTTGTAAGGAACGTGCGAAGTTTCATCTTCCATAAGTTTGAAAATGATGTCTCTATGTAATCGGTAAATCTCATTTATTGTTCACTCGTCATTTCATTTTTATTGGCAATAGCTCCATCGCGAAGATGAATATTATCGTCCGCGAATTCGTTCAGTAAATCCTGTTCATGTGAAATCATAATAATAGTCAGGCCGTGATTTTTATTCAGCTCAGATAAAGCCTGAACAATCTGCATCGAAGTTTTACTATCGAGATTTCCCGTGGGTTCGTCGGCAAGAAGCAACCTGGGATTGTTTATCAACGCACGCGCGATAGCGACTCTCTGCTGCTCACCTCCGGAGAGTTCGGAAGGGCGATGGTTCTTTCGTGCAAGCAGGCCGACCTTATCAAGTATTTCTTCTGCTCGTTTGATTCTTTCGGCTTTAAGAACATCTGCAAAAAGCAGGGGGAAGGCGACATTCTCCAATGCGCTATAAGATGGTAGAAGATTGAACGACTGGAAAATCATTCCAACCTGGAAACGCCTGTAGAGAGCCAGTTCACCTGGATCAAACTTTGATATCTCCTTGCCCTGAACTTTGATGTTTCCAGATGTAGGTGTATCAAGTCCTCCGAGCAAATTCATAAGAGTTGATTTACCAGAGCCTGAAGTGCCAGTTATACCAAGAAAAGAACTTTCTTTAACTGTAATATTAACGTCACGAAGTGCGGCTATTTCAATTTTGCCAGACGAATATATTTTACTCAAACTATTTGTCTCAACAAAATATTCAGGATTCATAAGTTTTTTTCCAAGTAGCAAAGGGACAGAGTGACAAAGGCACAAAGTACGTTTTCTCTGTGCCTTTGTGGCTTTGTGCCTGTTTTAATCTTATTTATCCAATATCTTCTCAACTTCATCCATAGCGCGATTCATTCCTGCCATCATTTCATTGAATGGATCGGAAGTAGTCATATCTACACCTGCTTGTTTGAGAAGCTCGATAGGATAATCCGAGCCGCCCGCTGCTAACATGTTCATATATTTTTCGACAACGCCGTTTTCTTTAGCAAGAACCTTTTCGGAAAGAGCCGCGGATGCGGTGAATGATGTCGCGTACTGATAAACGTAGAAGTTGTAATAGAAATGCGGGATGTATGCCCATTCGACTGAATACAAATCGTCGATATAACATACACCTTTATCATGGCCGTAATATCTTTTCAGAATGTCACCATATATTTTGTTGAGCAAATCGCCGGTAAGAGGTTCACCTCCTTCAGCTTTATCGTGTATCGCAAGCTCGAATTCCGCGAATTGCGTTTGCCTTACAACAGTTGTTCTTATACCTTCGAGATAATTCATTAACAGTGACAACCTGATGTCATCATCTTTTATCGTATCGAGCATTTTCTGAATCAATAGTGCTTCATTGAAAGTCGAAGCGACTTCGGCGACAAAAATCGAATAGTCAGCAGTTGGATAAGGTTGTGCCTTATTCGCATAATAGCTATGCATTGTATGTCCCAACTCGTGGGTGGTTGTGCTTACATCTTCATATTGGCCGTTATAGTTTAAGAGCATGTATGGGTGAACATCATATGCGCTTCCGTTCGAGTATGCACCAGAACGTTTTCCTGGAGTTGGATAAACGTCAAGCCATCTTTCCTTGAATGCTTTGGCTACTGTATCCTGATAGCTTTTGCCTAACGGTTCGAGTGAATCAAGGATAAGTTTCTGCGCTTCTTCGTAAGTATATTTCAACTCGACATCTTTGACCGGCGAAGTGTAAAGATCAGAATACTTTAATGTATCAACTTTTAACATGCGTTTTTTTAGATTCAGGTAGCGATGCAATGTATCCAGATTGTCATTAACGTTTTTAATTAGAGTTTTATAGACTTCGACAGGTATATTATCCGAATCGAGTGCACTGTGAAGCGACGATTCGTAATTTCTTGTTTTGGCATAAAATATATCAGTTTTGACATTAGCATAAAGTTGTGCGCCGAAAGTACCTTTGAACTTTTCATACATTCCGAAGAAAGCTTTGAATACTGCTTCTCTATCGGCTTGATTCGGTACCGATCTGTACATGGTATAAGCTGCGTTGGATAATGTCACTTCATTGCCGTCGCTAAGTTTTATTGTAGGAAAAGGTGCTTCTGCGTCTCTGAATATACTGAATATATCATAAGGTCCGCTTGAAAGTAATCCTGCCTGCGCGAGGATTTTTTCTTCTTTATCTGATAGTGTATGATCTTTTGTTCGCAAAGCGTCGTACAACGGGAACTTGTAAATTTTCAATTTTGGTTCTTTTTTAATAAATGAATCAATTTTCTTTTTGCCCAACTCAACAATTTCAGGAGTGATGAACGCCGCCTTGGAGCCGAACTCTGTCGCGAGCTGCTGCAATTCCTGTTTCATCGACAGGTTATTCGAGTCGCGTATATCCATATCGGATTTCATGGAGGCGTAACTTGCGAGTCGTCCGAATTCTTTCGATAACTCAGTATTGAATTCGAGGCATTTCAGAAGATTCTTTGCTGATTTACCGATTTTGCCTTTAAACTTTTCAACCTCGTCAAATTGCGAAACAACTTTGTCTTTCGCCTCTTCCCATGCTTCGACAGATGGGTAAAGGTCCTCGAGGTTCCATTGGTATTCAGTTGGAACTTCAGAGCGTTCGCGGGTTTGTGCAACTGCCTGTGTTTGTGAAAAAATAAATAGTAATGCGGATGCGATATTAATCGATTTAAAACAATGATTCATTTTCTTCTCCTAAAAATCAAAAATCTCAAAAAGTAATGGTAATAATGGAAAATACTATACCTTGTTTTTCCTTTTTATTCAAATATACCTTATTTCTTATTGTAAAGTTCGTCAATATTGCTTGTCAATTATAGAATTTCAATTAATTTTGACTCATTTTTTTAAATGTTGCTGTGCCCAGATTGCTATCGCAGAGCCGCCCAGGAGGACTACACCCGATAATAATTGTGGAACGTTCATTGATTCTTTAAATATAAAGTACGACATCGCAAGAACCGTAAAAGGCTGCGCCAAAAGAATTAATGAAGGTATTGTCGCTCCGATTCGTCTCATAGCAGCGTAATATAGCGGATGGCCAAATGCTATTCCCGTAATTCCGGAAATTACAACGCATACCCATTGCCATGTATTAAGCGAGGCACTTTGCTTTATATTGCCAAGCGAAAATGTAAGGACTGCAAGGCCGATAGTCGTATATATGCTCGTAACTGTAAACGCCTGAAGTGAGTCAGTTCTCTTAAATGCAATTCTTGCAGAGATAGCGTAAATAGCGAAAGCCAGTCCCGCTCCGATTGCGAGGCATATACCTGTAATTGTTTTGGTTTCCGCGAAATCTTGTTTGAAATAAGTTACGCCAAATACTCCCACAATAGATAAAATCATACCGAACCAGAAACGTTTGCTTTTGGCGAGCGGCTTTTCGTCGCTGAAAAAGATAAGTGAAAAAAGTGCGGTCCAGATGATTGATAATTTCAGTATAAGAATCAGGAATCCCGGACTTATATAATAAAATCCGGCAGCGTATAAACTCTGCATTGTGAGATTCGCGGCTGCGGGAAATAACGCTTTGAGCCAGATGCGTTTGTCGAAATTATTTTTTCTGATTGAAAATATTAGAAACGGTATCAGGAATAAACATGCAGTGAGATAGCGAAGAAAATTCTGTGTATAAGAGTCGATTTGTCCTGCGAGGTATGTAATGAAAATCGGCCCCAGTGTCCAGAAGAGTAATGTCCCAAGAGTTTCAAAAGTTGCAGTGAAGTCAACTTTTTTGATATTAATATGGTCACTCACAGATGAATCCTAACTTTCTTTATTTAGCATTTCCATAGCTATTTTGGCGACTTCATCGCGGGTAATCATTTTTGCCAGAGGTTCAACAAGCTCGTGAAGTGAGATACTTATTTGTTCGAGTTTTTTGCTATCGTTTAATAATGAATCGATTGTTTCAATAATTGGCTCGACTGAACGAAAATACGGCATGAACTCTGGTACTAATTCATGTCCTGCCAAAATATTGACTAAAGAAAGGTATTTAGTTTTTATGAGCCATCTGCCCAGTAAGTGCCACAAAATCATATTTGATTGATACATAATCGCCATAGGACAGCCTGCCGAAGCTACTTCGAGAGTTGCGCTGCCGCTCGCTACAATTGTAAAATCTACTGAACTTGCGGTTTTTCCAACAGAATCTATTACATATTCACACTCGAAACCCGGGATTTGTAACGTTTTCAAATTCTCTAATTTCTTGTTGTTTAACGCAACCGTAGTGAAATTTATGTCCGGGTGTTTTTTCTTTAACGCGGTTGCAATTTGCTGCATCGGCTGCCATAGTGACTTTATTTCCGCGTCACGTGAACCCGGCATTAATGCTATAGTTTTTAGTTTTGAGTTTTTAGTTTTGAGTTTTTTGGTGTCCGGTACCTTTATTTCAGAGTCATCGAGTAATGGATTGCCCACAAAGGTAGCATCGATACCTCTTGATGAGAACCATTCTTCTTCAAAAGGTAAAATACAGCAAAGTTTGTCACATGATTTTCTGAGCTTGCCGATACGCCATGCTCCCCATGCCCATAGTTGCGGTGCGACGTAAAAGAGAGTCTTTATACCGGATTGTTTGGCGGCTTTAGCGACATGAAAATTGAAAGCAGGGGAGTCGCACACAATAACAATATCTACTTTATTGTTTGCGAAGTATTGTTTTATTCTTTTTAGGAGTTTGTGAAAATACGTGATATTGGCCAGAGCGTTATAAATCATCGAGGCTTTTTCAACTGTATTTTCGAGCAGATCGCAACCTGCTTCCTGCATTTTTGGGCCGCCTATGCCTGCAAATTCTATTGAAATACCCTTGTTCTTGAGTGAAGTAATTAAATTCGCACAATGAGCATCGGCGCTTGGCTCGGCGGCACTGACAAATACTCTATAATGTTTTTTCGATTCAGACATAGGGCAAGATTATATACATTAAATGCAAAAATCTAAACACTAATATCTGAATCTTAAGAACAGAATAATACGATTAACTGTTATTATTGTTATTATCTTCGAGCAGCTTTCTCAGATATTCGTTCTCTCTACGTGTTGCCTCAAGGTCGAAAACCTGATATTTTATGCATACTCTCAGATAATCCAGTGATTCCTGCAGGCTGTTTATGCTCTTTTCCAGCTTTTTTCGGTTTGCCTGGGCCTGTTGTGCAAGCTGAGCAAGTTTTTTGTGTTGTGGATCCGCAGCCTCACCAAATTCTTTCACTAATTCATTCAATTTGTTTTCCAGGTTTGAATCTTCCATCTAATCACTCTCCTCAATGAATGCCTTTACTTTTCTTCACCCTAATTATGTGGTATTTTCCCCCTTAGCCTGGCAGTGATAACTGCTTTGCGGACCAGCAAAAACCACATTGAAGATATATAGTGCAAAAGACGTGCCTGAAAAATAAAATTGTGCAAAGCATCTGTTTTTGGGCTATTAATACGCTTTTTTGCGATATTATATGCCCTAAACACTTCGGCTAATATGCTTTGTTATAGCTATCCGGAGGTCGACTTTTATACGGATTGAACCTGCATGTTGAAAAATCGAAACATGCAGGTTCAGAATATTATAATAATAGCTGATAAAAGCCTATTAAAATGCATTATTATAGGAGTTGATAAAAAACAACGCACTGTTGTTTATTATATCAACATTTTGCAGACGAAATCCGCGAAAACTAAATTTTATCTTTCAGCATTTGGTAGCCGTAATGCTGAATCAGGTTGTCCAGAATGATCATAGCTGTGTAATTTTCCGCTACAGGCCAGATTCTTGCTACGATTGTTGGATCGCGTCTTGTAATTGCGGCCAAATCTTTATTTTCGAGTGTATATTTATCAATAGTATGCTGCGGCTTATCGATTGTCGGAGTTGGCTTAACCGCAAGTCGTGCAACAATTGATTGTCCGGTAGCAAGACCACCTGTAATACCTCCGGCGTTATTGGAATCGAACACGACTTTTCCGTCTTCCGAATGCATCTGGTCGTTATTTTCAAAACCAGTCATATCTTTAACGCCGAAACCTGCTCCGACTTCCACGCCTTTTACTGCGCCGATTCCGAGCATACGTCCTAATTCGGCGTCAAGTTTGTTGAACACAGGCTCGCCGAGACCGGAAGGGACGCCTGTTACGACAACTTCCACAAGGCCACCGGCTGAATCGCCTGTTGCTGATATTTTGTTACAGGCCTGGACCATTTCTTCAGCAGCGTCTATATCGGGACAATTCACAACCGCGTGAACTCCGTATTTATCGAGAATCTCTTTATGTACGATTTTTGGTGCTTTGTCACGAATCGCGTCGATTTCATTTTCTACTTCTGCGAGAACTTTCATCTTTTCAAGGAATCTCATTTCCATTTTGAGACGTCCTTTGACAAAGACTTCCTGATAGAACGGATCGAAATCGCATCTCATTCGTTTGTAATCTTCTGTATATTTAAATGCTTTTGCATGGTCAACTTCCGGGCAGGCTACTCCGGCTATTTCTTTTACATAGGAGAAAACTTCAATGCCGCATTTTTTCAGAATCTGCTTTGCTACGTATCCAGCCGCAACGATAGTAGAAGTATAGCGGCCGCTGAAAATACCGGCGCCGATTGCATCGTCGTCTGGGCCGTATTTGGCGAAAGAAGCATAGGACGCATGACCCGGTCTTGGTGTGCGGTTTGTGTCCTGGTATTGCTTAATATGAATAAAATGTCTGTCGAGATTCGGAATCAGAATCGCCAGAGGCGTGCCGTTTGTATGATTGTAATTTCCCGCGTTCTCGACTGTATCAGCAGAATTTATACCTGTATAAATTACAGGAAGGTCAGGCTCTTTACGTGGACTGCTCAATTCGTCCGCGCCTGGTTTTCTTAATAGCAAATCACCGTAAATTCCCTGCTCAGTTAATATCATTCCCGGCGGAACTCCCTGGATAAGCGAAGTTAAACCATCCTGGTATGAACCACCAGATACTGTTACCTGAAAACAACGTCCAAGACTACAACCTAACATATTGTTCTCCTATTTTTAATTAAGCAAATTTTTTCAAAAATATCAAAAGCTCTATATACTACCAATTTTTATCCTATCGGGCAAGTATGTATTTTGCGAGTATAAGCCCGAGTAAAACAAATTATAGTACGTATTTATATTATTAAATGGGTGGCAGCCTCATCCTGATTTCTTTTATCAGGATGGGGATGGTATTCTCATATAAAACCATCCCCAAGCTAACGCTTGACTTCGGCGAGCTCAGTCGAGTCGAGGCTGCCACCCTGAATCTCATTTTTGAGGAAAGATTGCAATACTTATATATTCGTGTTATATAATTTTTCGCGTCAGATAAATATAAATGAACCGTTCAAAGTCAATTTGAGACTATAAGATAGAACGAATGATTAAAGAAATTACTGATATCGAAGACCAGTTGCTCGTTATGGACGCTCAGGATGGTAATTCTGAAGCGATGGAAAAACTTGTCCGCCGCTGGCAGGAACGGCTATGGAAATATGCGTATAGATTAACTTGCGACAATCAGGCCGCGTGGGATGTGACCCAGCAAAGCTGGATTGGAATTATTAAAGGATTGAGAAAGCTGAACGATCCGGCAAATTTTAAACCCTGGGCGTACAGGATAACTACCAACAAAGCGGCTAACTGGATAAAGAAAACCAGTAAAGATAGAAAAGTAAATATAGATGATATTGATGAACGGGAACAAAAAGTTCAGAAAGAAATCGGTATAAAAGAATTGCTGAATAAACTGGATATAAAAAAACGAGCGGTTCTTGAAATGTATTACTTTGAAGAACTTTCCGTTTCGCAAATCAGCACGGCTTTAAGAATTCCAAAAGGAACTGTAAAGTCCCGGCTGGCAAACGCAAGAAACGAACTTAAAATTATTTGGCAAAATGCTAATAAATAGGAGATAAAAAAATGGACGAAGAACAAATAAAAAACATAATTGAAGATACCTATGATGATTCAGAAGGAGATACATATTGGTCGATGGCAAAAGACTTCTATAACAGAAAAATGTTTACTGTAGTTATTGCCCTCTGGGTATTTGCGATAATATTTTTATCTGGAGCCGTTATTAGTGCAGTATTATTCTTTATGACAGATATAACTCAAGACCATATTATGTACGCAGCAATATTTATAACCTTTATGCTGTTTTTTTCTATGATAAAAATATTCGCTTGGCAGATGATTCATAGAAATAATATCAAACGAGAAATAAAAAGACTCGAACTCCGCATAGCCGAACTCACCCAGATTGTGAAAAACAAATAAATGTTTTTCCTGTAGTTATACCCCATGCGGCTATTATATTGAAGGATGCTAACAGATAGCAAGGTAGGAAAAAAATACCACCAGGCAAAATACCCGGTGGTAATTAATTGTAATAAAAAAGACTCTTTTTGATTTATGCGAATCTACGCAGTCTGATACCTGCAGTTCCAAATCCAAGTAAACCAATGAGAAGAGCTCCTGGTACTGGGACGATAGGTGTTGGTTCGTCAGAGAAACTTCCACCCTGAATAAACACTCCGGAATCAAGAATAAAGTCGCCTGCATCGGCAATCGCTAACTTGATGTGATGAGTTCCTTCTGCCAAATCTAATGCCTGGGCTGTCAAGACATTAGTGAAACCGTCATACTCAATGGCAAAGGGTGTTGGTGTACCATTAGAAGGATCGTTATCATTGTAATAGCTTGAGTAATCTCCATTGTTAACATTATTAATAGCAACCGCTGTTGATGTGCCAGGAATCAGGGCGATATTAGTTCCATCAAGGAAGAATCCAAAAACATCATTATAAGATGAATCCACATATTCGTTATACTCATCAGAACCAAAAACATAATTGAAATACAAATCGCCTACTTCACCACTTTCTAATTCGAAATCAAACTCGAGGACTGTTGCATCATGAGTAGTATATCCAGGAATAAGACTATTAAGATCTGTATCACCAGATTGACCATTATCTCCTGTTATACCATCGCTGTTGTTAACGCTATCAACATTTGATGCCAATCCTGATGTCAGTAGAATACCTGTATTAATACCAATTACAGAGCCACCGGTAAAAGTTCCCGATGCAACATTTGTTCCAGTGTATGAGACATTACTATAGGAAATTCCGCTTCCCATAATACTCTGTACAAGACTGTCTGCAGTTGTCATTGGGGTAACACTTATTTGTGCATTTGCAGAAACGGTGATTAACAGGCAAAATGCAATAATACAACCTAATTTTACTTGCCGCATAACCATACTCTCCTTTCATAAGTTCATTTTTCTATGTATATTCTTTGATAAATAAGCTTCATAAAAAAACACTCATTAACAACATTTAGTTTATTATTAAGTATTTTAAAAAGCAAATATAGCAAATATAAAAGGTTTGAAAATGCGAGTGAACCCCTCAGAGTTCCATCAAAAATCAGCTACATCATCACATTCAAACCCAACTCCTTAAGTATAAGATTATTATATATGGATATTATTTATTGTCAAGTATTTTTAATTTTTTCTTATTTTTTAAAAGATTTATGTCGTTGGACTCTCAAAAGTTTATACATCGGGTATGAAGTTATATCAGGATACAGATAAGGCTTCGTAAATACTTGTGAGACAAGAAATTATGCTGTGGGAGAGGGTGGTGTTATTCAAGCCTGAGGAGAATAAAATCTATATGAGTTTCTTAAAAAATAGTAAAATATCTTATTATAAAACTGAAATATTTCTATCTACTGAAATATTTCTAACTTTAGATAAAAAAATATAATAAAATTGGCAGAGATGCTTAAACGTGTTTTGTTTCTGCCAGCATATTAGACAGTAAATAGTTTTTTTTGAGTTATATCGTGGGCTAAGCGAATTCAATAGGTTATTATTCCTTTGCTCCGGCCTTTTCTAAAAGCTCTTTGATTTCTTTATTTTTTGCGATGCTCAAGGGTGTATAATCTTTACCATCTACTCTTATCTTAGCATTTACATCAGCATTTGCCGCAAGTAATAACTTGACCACCTCTGTATGGCCCAACTGTGACGATATCAGCAATGCCGCTGCGCCATCTGTTCTTTTTGCATTAACATCCGCACCTTTATCTATAAGGAGTTTTACGACATCTGCATGACCTTCTTGAGATGCTATATATAAAGCAGTAGCACCGTCAGTTGTTGTTTTAACGTTCACATCTGCATTCTTTTCTATAAGGAGTTTCACAGCTTTTACATGTCCGTTCTGCGAAGCTATCCACAATGCGGACGAACCAATAGTAGTTTTCTCGTTTATTTTGGCACCTTTGTCGAGAAGGAGCCTGACAGTTTCATCGTAACCTTTTGCCGATGCTATCCACAATGCTGTTGTACCTATGGTTTTATCTTTTACATTAACATTAGCGCCTTTGTCTATAAGGATTTTGATGACTTCCGTATGACCCTCTGAAGACGCCATCCACAACGCAGTTACGTTATTATTTGTTTGTATATTCACATCGGCTTTCTTTTCCAACAATAGCTTTACGATCTCTGTATAACCTTTCCATGATGCCATACACAAAGCTGTTGCACCGTCGGTAGTTCTTTTGGTATTAACATCGGCGCCTTTGCCAAGAAGCAGTTTAACAACTTCAATATGCCCATTCTGCGATGCTATACATAAAACTGTTGCACCGTCAGTTGTCCTTTTCATATTAACATCTGCGCCTTTATCAAGTAATAGTTTAACAATTTCACTATGTCCATTCTGTGATGCCATCCATAAGGCTGTTTCACCCTCTATGCTTTTGGCGGTTGCTTTGATATTGATATCAGCGTTGTTTTCGAGAAGCATTCTGGCGATTTCCGTATGGCCTCCCTGTGATGCCATATATAATGCGGTTATACCTTCAGTCGTTTTGACATTAACATCAGCGTCATTTTGCAGAAGAAGCTTAACAATCTCTTTATAGCCATTCTCTGATGCTATGCATAAGGCGCTTACCTTTGCAGGAGTTATTTTTGTATTTACATCAGCGTTTTTATCTATGAGGAGCTTGGCTATTTCGGTATGTCCCCTGTGCGAAGCTATCCACAATGCGGTTGCACTGTCTTTTGTTCTTTTCTCATTTACATTGGCGCCTTTGTCTATTAGAAGCTTAGCGACCTCTGTATGGCCGTTGTTTGCAGCCCACATTAGAGATGAAATACCGTTGGCATCTACAGCATTTACGTCAGCTCCATCGGATAGTGAATTTTGAACCTCCTGTAATTTTCCATCCGTTGCTGCTTGAATTAATACTGCATTCGTATCCGGTATATCCGATCCGGCAAAGCATGTGGATATAATTGAAACGCATATGATTAAAAATGTGATATTTTTCATTAGATTCTCCTTATAAAATATTTGGAATATTCTAATAATACTACTAATAGCTCTACCCATTTGTCAATAGTTACTCTGTATTTTTAATTTTCTGGATTTGATGATTTGCTATCGTCCGGCTCTACTTTTTTTATCATACGACGATATAAAACAAGTACTTTTTCCGATTTTCTGACAAGAGCATGAATGTCGATAACGAAAAACAGGTATTAAATCCATGGGAGCTATTTCTATTTGACAAACATGCTCTATTTATCTATAAAAGAAATATATATGCGGAAGATTTGAGCATAAAAAGTTGTCGTTCTGAGTGAAACGAAGAATCTCTCGTATCGATAGCCGGATGCTTCGCTAAAGGCTCAGCATGACAAGAAATCGTATCATACTTAAAGTTTTGAAAAGGGGAAGTTATGTTTAGCGAAGAAAATAAAACCGATGCTCCGGAAACTACTTACCAGAAGCCTATTGATGAAAAAGCAAAAGAAAGAACACCTGAAGAACAAAAAAAGATAACAGAAGAAATCTCCAAAGGCCAACCAACAGAAGCCGATGGCGACTAAAAAATGGAGGTTTATCGGATTCCTTGTGTAGGTGTAACGTGTCGTTCCAAATAATACTGTCATTGCGAGTAAGCCCTTAGGGCTGACGTGGCAATCTTCTATAAATTTTTATTTGGTGCGTTGAAACGCACCCTACGATTTATAAATAATGAGAAAAGAATGACAAATATGCCTTTCTCTTAAACAATTTGTACTATTAAAAAATAAAGATAAATGAAGGAATTAAGAAGATGGTAACAAAAAACAAAAAAGGGGAAATATTTGATAAAAAATTTAAGCGTATTTCAGAAATATTAGAAAATAATCTTTCGGAAAATCTAGCAATGGTAATCTATACAGAAATACTTGAATTGCTTAAAGTAACAGACCCCATAAAAAAACTATCTTCTTGGCTTGATGACAAAAAACGTATGGCAGCAATAAACTTTGATACAATTTTTGACGTAGGTTTAAAGAAAATCCTCGTGCTACACTTTTTAAATAGAGATAAAGATGTTATGAAACTATTTGAACCTAGTATAGGAGGTCCGTTAGTTAGTTTAGCACACAAAGCAAGACTTCTCTACGCTATAGGATTAATTAGTAAAACCGCACTAAGTGATTTTGAAAATATACATAAAATACGAAATGAATTTGCTCACAGTTCTGAACCAAGCTTCGAAAAAGATAAAATAATTAAATTAGTTTCCAAGCTATCTACAGCTAAAAATTCCGAGGTTACAAAAAATAATTCGTTTGATTTATTTATGAATACTTTAGATATATGCGCTCAATATATAAAACAAGCTATAAATAAAGAGTTAGAAATGCAGAAGATATCAAATACAGTCAAAAAGCGTAACAAATAAAGAAGGTAATTAAAATTAAACAGGGGGATAATACTTATTTGTACTCGATTGTTATTGACCCGATACGCCAGACTTTACTTGTTATGTATCAAATCTTCACTTCAATCAGTTTGATTTTCAAGCATCCCGACCAGCTTTCGGGAGTAGTTGGAATCGTATCGCAGGGCAGCGAGTATGTCGGAATGAGTTTCACAAGACTCATCAAGTTCGCGATATTAATGAGTGTGAACTTCGCGGTATTTAATCTTCTTCCTCTGCCGCCGCTTGATGGTGGAAGCATAATGCTTTACCTGTTCGGGAGAATCAATCCTAAATTGCTAAAACTGCACATTCCTTTTGCGGTTACCGGCTGGGTACTTCTTCTCGGTTTGATGTTATACGCGACCGTGCTCGATATCGGCAGAATATCAACCGGAATAACTGCTTAATGGATTCCCTGTTTCCAGGGAATGACAAAGTCTGTAATCAGCGAAAATCTACGTTAATCCTATGAATCGGAGCCGGTCAAGTTTTTTTCTTCGTCATTTTCATAACTTTTTTTATTCTTTCTTACTAAGCGTTTTGCCCGC
>JAFGPS010000133.1 GCA_016936075.1 Sedimentisphaerales bacterium
ATGTCCTTAGGAGTATTATAGAGGCGAACTCTTTATAGCGCAATAACTTATATTATTTCGCGCAATTTCCTTTGAAGCCCATCCTACCATCTACTTTTTTTATAATAATATTAATGATTTTATAACTAAACTACTCATTGAAAATGGATGAATATAGATTAAAGAGGAAAGATTGAAACACAATAAACTTCAAACAAATAATCTCGAACTAATAGCGGCAACGTTAGAACATATCAATGCAGAGTTAGAGTCACCTGAACAACTTGCATCTTTATTAAATACACAAGTAGAGCCCGGCTGGCCGCCTGGGGAATATGATCGGAATGCACAGGAATTCTTCTGTAATCGCATGAAAGAAGACGGTACTTCTGGTATTGGATGGTATATCTGGTATGCAATCCGACAAGCAAAAAATGAAACTCCTTCTTTGCTTATCGGTGCGGGAGGCTATTTCGGACCACCAAACAAAGATGGAATAGTTGAGATAGGATTTTCTGTAATGCCCTCGCAGCAAAATAAAGGTTATGCTACAGAAATTGCAAAAGCACTTATCGAAAATGCGTTTAACGACAACCGAGTCGACAAAGTTATCGCGCATACGACAAATCACAATAAAGCTTCATATAAGGTACTTGAAAAATCCGGCTTTCATTATGTTATTAAAAATCATGAATCAGATAATATTCTTTTTCAAAGACTAAAACAATAACCGAAAGTTAAAGATTTCTGTGAAACCTGAAGTAATTTTCAATAACACTTGATTACTAAACTTATTTTTTCAGGCCGCGTTCGAGGTCGTGGATTATGTCGTCGGCGTCCTCGATACCTACTGCTAATCTAAATAGTGTATCTGTTATGCCCAACTCGTAGCGATCTTTTCTGGAATAGTCGTAGTAGCTCACTAAAGCAGGATGCGTAATAAGAGTTTCGCAGCCGCCGAGGCTTGGGCCGATGTAACATAATTTCAGGTTATCTAACAAATGCTTTGCGTCTTTGATAGTTCCCTTTATATCGAATGTTACAACTCCCCCGCCGCCGGTCATTTGCTCTTTCGCGACATCATAGTGAGGGTGGCTTTTCAAGAAAGGATAATACACCTTTTTAATGCGGGGATGAGCTTCAAGATATTCAGCTACCTGCAAAGATGTTTCGTTTTGCTGTTTAACACGCAATGAGAACGTTTTCAGTCCTCGAAGCAGAAGGTAACAGCAATGAGGATCGATAAGACCTCCCATAGATTTGTGAAGGTTGCGTATTTTTTCAATTAATTCGGTTCTTCCCAGTACAGCTCCGGCGAGAATATCGTTATGTCCGGCCAGATATTTTGTACAACTATGCAAGACAAGGTCTATACCAAATTCCAGAGGTCTCTGGTTGAGCGGCGTAGCAAATGTACTGTCTATAACTGTAAGAACATTGTGTTTTTTTGCAATTTTTTTGAGCTTATTCAAATCGAAAATGTTCAGGTAAGGATTTGTTGGTGATTCGGAAAAAATAAATCGAGTATTTTTTTGAATCGCTTTATCAAGAACATCATATTGTCCGAACGGAACGATTGTACAGCCAACGCCGAATTGTTTCAGATATGACCGGCAGAATTCAAGCGTTTTCTTATAACTATCGTCAGTTATAACAATGTGGTCTCCTGAATGTACAAGAGTAAGGATGGTCGTAGTTATGGCGCTCATTCCGGAAGTAAAAACGACACAATCCTCGGCGTTCTCGAGGTCGGCCAGTTTCCTCTCGGCTATCTGGGCGGTCGGGTTGCCGTACCTGCCGTACTCGAAATGCTCTTTGCCTTTTTTAGTATAATCTTCTATATGTTTCGAGTCGGCAAACGTAAATGTGGATGTTTGTATAATAGGTGTCGTTATCGAATCGGCATATTTCCTTCTCGGTTCACCTGCATGTACCGACCTTGTGAATATAGATTGTTTCTTTTCTTTCCCCCTGTTTCCGGATTTCCTTACCATATTGTAGTCCTTATTTTCAAACCTGAATTATGAGCTAATTTTGTATAATTACTTTATTCTTTACATTACCTTTGAGGTCAATTGTAACATCTTCGAAAGTAATTGCAATTTTGTTTTTTTCAATTGCTTTTCGCACGATATTGGTCATGCCGCTGCAGCATGGCACTTCCATATGTATTACTGTCAAACTCTGGACGCTATTGCTTGTCAATATTTCGGCCATTTTGTCAATATAAAAAGCGGCGTCATCCAGCTTGGGACAACCCACGACAACAGAGCGGTTCTTTAAGAATTTCGCATGAAAATTGCCCATAGCGAAAGGTACGCAATCAGCTACAAAGAGCAAATCAGCATTCTTAAAACACGCTGCCTGAGGTGATACAAGTTTCAACTGGACAGGCCAGTGACCAAGTTGTGACGTAACATCACCTACTGCTTTTTCTTCCGTTGTATCTGTCTCGGAGGTTGGTTTTAAATCTTTGGCCATTATACCGGGACAGACAAAATCTATCGGAATTGGCTGTTTCTTTTCTTTTTCAAGATGCTCTTTTGTCGCTTCTTCATCGAACTGCTCGGCTTCTCTCTGTTCTATTGTAATCGCATCCTGTGGGCAATGTCCGATACAGGCGCCGAGACCATCGCAATAGATTTCGCTTACCAGTTTCGCTTTGCCGTTAATCAGTTTTATCGCACCCTCTGCACAGGCGTTTACACATTGGCCGCAGCCGTTACATTTTTCTTCGTCAATTTTTACAATGTTGCGTTTTACCATAAAAAACTCTTTCTCAATTTTCGTATTTATTACTCATCCTAAAACTGATTTTTCTACGTCCAAAACCTTATTAAGTTTATTACTTTTAGTAATCCTGAAATTAGGTTTTTATCCACATAAATATTTCTTTTTATACCTTCTTTTGTCTTAAGATGTTTCATATTAATACCGAAAAAAAAATAAAGAAGTTCGAATTACTATTAAAACTGCCTTTGGGGGGCAAAAATGGGGAATAATGTTAGAAAGCAAACTAAATATCTTCCAGAACATATTGATAATGATAGCTTTATTACTGATATAGCGAAACTCGATTTAAAGAAAAATGAACAAAAATCGAACAAAAATCGCTCTTTTCAATTGTTATCCATAATTATAATACTTGTCTGTTTCATTTTAATCGGAACATATATAGTAGGAATTACAGTCATTTCCGATAAAAGAGAGAATCGCGCAGCCAAATTATCAGGGCAAATAATACATTTTGATGAAATCTTATCTATGTCGGCTATGATGGCTTCTGCAACAGGTGATATCAAATGGCAGGCACGTTATAATTATTATGAGCCGCAATTGGCTTCGGCACTGTCAGAAGCAAAGAATCTTATTTCCAAAAAAATGATAGAAAATACTATTACAAAAACAGACACAGCAAATACAAGGCTTGTCAATATTGAACGTGAGGCCTTCGAATTAGTCCGTTTGGGACGCCTTGTTGACGCACAGAAACTGCTGAACAGCGGAGAATATCAAATACAAAAAGAGATATACAACCATGGGATAAACGAATTCAGCAAGGTTTTGAATGAGTACAACCATAATGTGCATATCAGATACCATTTATTATCTTTCATTTTGATTGCTGTTGTTGTTACAGGTACTTGTGCTCTTCCGATCTTATATTATTATACAAGACAGAAAAACAAACTTCTTTCTCAACTGGAATATATAGCAAGGTTCCCTGAAGAAAATCCTAACCCGGTTGTGCGCATCTCAAAATCAAGCAAAGTTTTGTACAGTAATAAAGCCGGATCAATATTAGTTCGAACATGGCTGACAAATATAGATAATAATGTACCTAACAAGCATAACTCCATAATTGCAGAAGCATGTAAAAGCGGCAAAACAATCGAATACGAAGAAACTATTGATGGAAAAGTTCTATTAGTATCCATTATTCCTGTTGCTGATGCTGAATATGCAAATTTATATGCCCGTGACATAACCGAACAAAAGCAGGCACATGAACTATTATCAAAAGCCAACGATAATCTTAAAACCATTCTGGCCAAAAGTCCATTTGGTGTAGTAATTATCGGAAAAGACCGTACCATAAAATGGGCCAATGATTATACCTGCAAACTGGCAGGAGTTGAAAGTTTAGATTTGATTCTTGGTACTCATTGTGGAGATTTTTTATGTCCTGCACAACAAAATGAATGTCCAATTATAGATAAACATCAAACCATCGATAATTCAGAAAAGATTTTACGACGCAGTGATGGCAAAGAATTTCCAATAATTAAAACTATAGCTGAAATTGAGTTAGACGGCGAGCAAGTATTACTTGAAACCTTCATAGATATTACTGAACGCAAAAAAGCTGAGCAAGTTATTAAACAAGCCAAAAATGAAGCGGAAGAAGCAAATAAAGCAAAAAGCAAATTCCTCGCTAATATGAGCCATGAGATACGTACACCAATGAATTCGATTATTGGTTTCAGCAACCTTCTAATTGAAACTAAGCTTGATGAAAATCAGATAGAATATGTAAGTTCAGTTCTTTCAAGCGGCAAACATTTGCTGGATTTGATTAACGATATTCTGGACCTTTCCAAAATTGAGGCTGGAAAGATTAATATTGAAATAGCTGAAATCCCTCTAATACAAATTCTCAAGCCAGTACAATCAATGCTTCAGCCTTTGGCAGATGGGAAAAATATTGACTTCAGCATTAAAACCGAAGGAAGGATACCTGCAAATATACGCACAGATTCCTTCAGATTAAGACAATGCCTTGTCAATATAACCAATAATGCTATCAAATTTACGGACGAAGGATATGTATGTATTATTGTGTCAATTGAGTATAGAGAGGATAAGCCTTTTATACGCTTTGACATAGAGGATACGGGTATAGGTATTCCTGAAGATAAACAACAGGAGATTTTCCATTCTTTCACCCAGGCTAATAATACAACACAGTTATATGGCGGCACAGGTTTGGGACTTACAATTACAAAGTATTTAGCAGAACTTCTCGGTGGAGAAATAAAAGTTAAAAGCCAATCAGGTAATGGTTCAACCTTTTCGCTGATAATACCTACATTAACTGATATCGAAAGTCAACCCTCTTTGGATATTAACGCTATATACGAAAACAAGACAGAACCTTCAGAAAGGTTTGACATTCAAAAATTTATGGGAAATGTCCTTGTGGCTGACGATGTTACATTCAATCAAAAACTTATGAAATCCTTATTGGAAAAAATCGGGCTGTCTGTAATAATTGCCTGTGATGGAAAAGAAGTTATTGAAATCGCAGATAAAGAAGATTTTGACCTAATTTTCATGGACATTCAGATGCCTGTCATGGACGGCTACCAGGCCACACAGGAGCTTAGAGAAAAAGGATCAGTGACACCGATAGTTGCTTTAACAGCGCATGCCTTGCAAGGTGATAACGAAAAATGTTTGCTGGCCGGATGTAATGACTATCTCACAAAACCAATAGATCAAACAAAATTAAAAATGGTTTTAGCAAAATATCTTCCAATGACAAATGAAGATATAAATAGCAGCCCATTGGTAGAAAGTGACTACAATAAAAGCTTAGTAACTTAATACCGAAGAAGCAATACACTATTTTACTATCCGCTCTACGCTGTGCCGAACATGATTGGGCCTGATACCTTTTATTCCTCCGAATTCGCGTGCAGGTAAAAAAAAGTGCAAGGTGTAAGCGTTTTCAGAATTGCTTTCACCTTGCACTATAATTATCAGTTTGAATTTATGGTTAATTCAGCACTGTAACCTCAAAATGGTTATCTAAATACAACATTATAAGTTTTTACCAGGCCGTTATAATCAAATTTAACAACAGCAGTTCCATCTTTCGATTCGGCCTGTGTAATATCCGCTTTTACTTTTCTATCGCCTGCAGATGCGGATACAGATGCGGATACTTGAGGTACTTCCGTGACATCGGCAGGAACGGTATAAGCAACCTGATAAAGAGTAACATCGGTAATTCCGTTGGCATTTGTTGATCTTACCGAAGTATCTGGTAGTTCGATCGCTTCGCCGTTGACCATAATACTAACAGTCGGCGGAATCGGAGAACGAACGATTGGTTTTTTGTCCGAGCTGAATCCGAGTCCAATTATATCACAAAGACCACCAGAACCAGAACCTTCAGCGACCAGGAATATAGCATGTTTTTCGCCAAGGTTGTCAACGGCTGAAGAAACATTAATCGCGAATTTTGTAATTTCCTGTGCGGCATTTGCGGGCACATCTATTACACCAATCTTCTTGCCGTTCCATGTCTCATTGTCCCATGGTCCGTCAAGCCAAACGTTAATCTTAAATGAGTCTGTAGTTTTAGGTGTAAGGAACAAATTGAATTTTGTATTGTTGCCGGGCCTGGTTCCCGCAAAAGCTTTCAAGCCTTTTTTATCTTTGTCAAGTCCGCCGAAACCAAAATACTTGTATCCTATGATGTTACCGTTTTGCACATTTGCAAGCGGCATGTTATTGTCCCAATTATCCCATGAATCCTGTATAAGTTGCTGGTTGGAAAGATAGCATGCGTATCCTGCGGAGTAATATAGATACGGATTTAAGCCGTAAATATTGAAACCTTCCGATGTAACTTCCGCTCCGGTGTATTCAAACTCCTGGCTTTTTGCGGTCCAGATATGATCTTCCGCATAAGGATCGTATCCTGTGATAGTAATTTTGCCACCTTCAGATACTGCTTTGTCATCATTTACAATATTGACCGGTGCAACCATCGGCTGACGAGCATTTCCGAATCCTCTTGGTGCCCTGTGATAGAATACATAATACTGGTCATTCATAAACTCGATACTACCATGCGTATTATGTCCGGAAAAAGTAGTTTGCAGTGCGGTTCCATCCTGAGTTGGAACAACCGAGCGTGCATCCACAAGAACGCCGCCGCTCTTCCACGGTCCTAAAGGTGAATCACCATAGGCATAACGCAACGTTGCAGTAGCGCCGCCAATTCCATATTCAGAACCGGAGCGTCCGCTGTAAATCCACACATATTTGTTGCCGATTTTGCGAATGGAGGCTGCTTCGAAGAAACTGAAAGATGCTGGATCCTCACCCGGTAAGAGATAAGGATAATTAACTGGTTCCGGGTTAGTTTCAACAGCGGGTTGTGCTTCTGGTTGCGCAGCGCCTCGTCCACCACGTCCACCACGTCCGCCGAATCGTCCACCACCGGCTCGTCCACCACCTCGTGTATCGGGAATAAAACGGTCAATCGCCTGGGTTCCGGGTCTGAGCGAATACATGGTGTTCTGA